>JACOEF010000626.1 GCA_024998705.1 Nitrospira sp. | reverse complement strand
CGGATCTAAGGTGCCTTGGTAGATGGTGTGGAGATAATTGATTACGGGCAGTAAGAGTGACATGCCGATCCCTTGTAGAGGTTATGGGTCGAATACGCGTGCGGGATGCCAAGGAAATTATGCATCACTCGCTACGACACGGAGGCAGTACAAAACGGCGGAGCACGGCGTCCCTGATGCCCACGCTAGCGCCTGATCGACCACACCGGAGGCCGGACGGACGTGCATTTTAAGGAGTACACGCATACAGGAGCGTTCAGCCTGGAGAAGCTGAAGAAGTCGATCGATGTGTTAGGGGAGACGTATCAGGATGTTCTGAACGGTTCGTTGGCCTGAAAATTCTCGCGTTCCTCTCTAATACGCTCTTCACAGTTTATGTGCGGCTGTGGATAACTGAGCGAAAAACGCCTAAATACCGCTCCCAGTCCCGCCTTTACGCTATCACCAACTTATCCCCATTACTCACAGGCTGTGCACAATATTTTGTTTGACAAAAAAGTTACTACACTATATCTAGTATGCAAGGATGTAACTACTTAGTGTTTAACATTTAACGGAGGCGGTTCCCATGCCAACAAAGCTTATTCTCATCTGTTCCGAGTGTCGCAAGGTCATTGGCTATAGAGATCTACGAAGCGGCTCTGTAGAGGCAACTTTGAAGGTATTGGCGGGAAGGAAGTTTGTTTGGTGTTCCAAATGTGATAGCTGGAAAGGATTGGAACCCTATAACCCCCTTGGTTGAGGTCACGATGCATAGTCACCTCAAACCTAAGGACTAGATGG
>JACOEF010000360.1 GCA_024998705.1 Nitrospira sp. | reverse complement strand
GGGACTGGGACATGCCGCGCGAAAGGCCGGGGTTGCTCTCACGCAAACCCGTGTGAGTTCGATGATGTGTGCGTTCTTCTCCCAGGGCCCGGTCACGGATTGGGCATCAGCCAAGAAAGCCGACACGAAGGCCTACGCAAAGTTCTTTCATTAGATGCTGGACGCCGGCATTTACCTGGCCCCGTCACAGTTCGAAGCCGCGTTTATGTCGGTGGCCCATACACCAAAGGATATCGATCGCACGATCAGCGTCGCTCAAGCTGCGTTCAAGAACCTCTGACCCGGCAGGGAGCGCCGGGTGGCGCCCGGCGCTCAAGAGCATATGGCCAATGGCATATAGCGCATAGCAGAAGGCTACGCCCCTTACGCTCATCCTCTTGGCTTCTGGCTATAAGCCATACGCCACAAGCCATTTGCTCCCTGAGATGCACCAACCAGATACAGGCGTATCCGCGGAGATACAGCGCCTAACCGCCACCCTGAGCTATTCGTCGTCGTCCTCGTCATCCATCTCCAACGCTTCCTGCCGCTTCTGTTCTTCCATCGCGTTGTGCAGGAGCATGCGGACAAACATCGAATAGAGCGAGCCTTTTTCCAGCGTCCCGCCGGGAGGAATCTCAATCTTGCCTTCCTTAATCATGCGATCCATCCAGGCCTTCTGATCCGGAGCGATCAAGATCGGCACCTCGACCAGCCCCACTTTTCCAAACATATCCATGAGCGGCTCTCCTGTAGTAGTTCGTAAAACGTCCTTCAGAGCGAATGGCGTATAGCTGATAGGAAGAGAAGAAGAGCGTCCTAAAACCCTACCATTCGCTATTGGCCATCAGCCAGAAGCTCTGCACCCGAGGGGCATTTGAGCACGCGGTTTTTCATCATGTCAACCGCTGGTATCAATGATCGACGCATGGCACAGAGCGTGCTTCTTCCAGCCACGAACATTCGGAGGACGTCTTTCCATGCTGCACAGAAACGAACGTGTTTCCCTCCTGCTCTGCCGATTCACCTTGCTGCTCTTGGTCGCCGCCCCCACCTCGCAAGCCGCCAGTGCCGTAGAGGAAAGCCGTTCCACCCTGCACACCTATACGCCGGCAATGACACAGGTTCCGGGACCATCCCACTGCAACGACTGTTGGGGGTTGAAACCAGAGGAACGTCAGCCGCTGCCCCAACATCAAGCCCCACGGTATCGGCGCGGACACCATGAGAGAGGCCCTCGACCACACAAGAATCCCTTCGCAAAAAAGTCTCATTCGCACAGCCGTGGTCTTCGGTCACTTCCGCGCCACGCACTGTCGATGGGAAGTTTTGAGCGGACCGTGGAACCCTGGCAAGTCCGCACCGTCGACGGCGATACGATTCGCTACGGCACCGATCGCATCCGCATTCGCGGCTACAACGCGCCGGAGATGTCGGAACCGGGCGGGCGAGAAGCGGCATTCCGACTGGAGCAACTGATGCAGGAAGGAACCATCAATATCGTCCCCCACGGCCACGATGTCTACGGCCGGACACTGGCGGATGTGTTCGTGAACGGCCAGAACGTGGCGGAGGTGATGACGGGAGAGGGGTTTGGACGGAGGGGGTAGTGGGATCGTGGCTCGTATCTCGTGAAGCGCAAGGACACGCTCATTCGTCACTAGGGCTTGTGGCCAGGCCTTCAGACATTCGTTTGCCATACTCCTCTTCGCAGACAACTATGCCATTCAGGCGGTTCAGGAATTGCTGGGCCACAAAGATGTCATGACCACCATGCTCTATGCGCACGTGCTGAATCGCGGCCCACATGGAGTCCGGAGCCCGGCGGATGTGCTATGAAGCCTATGACAGGGGCGGGGTCTTATACAGTTCCGTATAAGACCCCGCGTGAATAGAAGCCAGAGCCGAACCGCGAAGAAATCACTTAGACTGAGGTCCCAATCCTGGCAGGATACCGTAGGGGTCTTATCCAGCGTCGCAGGGCAATTGGCATCTTATACGGAACCAGATAATACATAGTTAGGCGTAACTCTGCATTCTCTAGCACATACAGGTCTGATCAGAAAACAAGGATTTAAACCTCCCCCAAAATAGGACCAACATTATGGCAACCATATGCAAAGACGTTCAGGAGTGGGTCGAGGAACAGGTATGGAAGCCAGTTGACGATTGGGTAGAGAGGACTGAAAAGAGGTGTGAAGAGTACGACTGGTGGAACCCAATTGGCTGGTTCTGCTGGCTGGTCACAATAGTTGTGAAAATCGTCAGGTGGGTACTTGCACCAGTATTTACGTTGGTATTTCGCATAGTCTGCGAAGTCGTGAATTTCTTCGTGAACGTCGTGGCTGCGGTCGTCAACATCGTCCTCGCCATCCCGATCATCGGTCCGATCATTAAGGCGATCATAAGAGCGGTTGTCACCGCAGTCAGTTATGTGATCGGGCTACTCGACGGTCTCGGTCGGCTCGTCGGAATCCGAATCACGAAGCATCTTCGAGTGCATGTGATGCCGCTGTGCGAGGGTGTCATCCCGTTAGCCTACGAAGCGCATCTAGCTCCCATCATGCGTGAAACCGAGCGCATCCTCTACGCCCGTGCGCAGATCAGGGTACACACCAGGTTCCATGAACCAATTCGCAATCCGCCGGAGAATGCTCTACGTCTTGGCACGGAGGTCGACCTTATCGCCGATGAGGCCTGGCTCAAAGGTACTTGGCATCAGATGCAAACGGTCAAGCTATTCGAGTCCAATCTGTGGTCACTGCTTGCAGTTGGTCACCCCATAGTGGTCTATGTGGTGCGAGAGGTGGGTTACGACGGGCCGGGGACGGTGGCTGGGGCATCCGGAGGTCTATTCACCGACTGGATCGCCGTAGAACGCGACTCGGTCGTTCCACAAATCGTGGCAGATGCCACCGGAGCGCCAGCTACGCCGCTCTCGCCGCACCCGCCAACCGTGGCATCACCCACGGCCACTGTGCCCGTTGCCAATCGCTCCTACGCGCAGCGCATCATCGCCCACGAGATATGCCATTCGCTCGGCTTG
Source organism: Nitrospira sp. (assembly GCA_024998705.1). Taxonomy (GTDB): domain Bacteria; phylum Nitrospirota; class Nitrospiria; order Nitrospirales; family Nitrospiraceae; genus Nitrospira_A. Next base: position 3,968 of record JACOEF010000360.1, on the reverse strand, counting down.
TTGGGGCACGCGAATAGTAACCCCGGCGAGCTGATGGTGCCGGGCAGTATCACCGGAGATGCCCTATCACCATTTCAGGTGGGAATCATTCGAAGTAGCGGTCATGTCACCTTTCTCTAACGGCGGCATCGGCGCTTGGGATCGACGGCCTGGGCCACGAAAATGATTGAATCAGCCTTAAGGGGCCAGGCTTGGATATCTGCATGCAAGGCTCGTCACTCTTGTATGCAATCCAGAGGAGTCATGCCCAACAAGGAGCTCCAGCCGAACGTCTTGCCCCCGCTTCGCTATGGTAAAACGGCGGCTGAGCTCGGGCGTTAGGCAGTACAACACCCGCACGAAGCGAGCCGAGAGTTCATGCCCCGATACGTCGCCTTCCTTCGCGGAGTCAGCCCGATGAACGCCAAGATGCCGAAACATATAGGCTCAGGTCCTGTAATCACACATGCTGTTTGGTGGCGTCTCTCAAGGCTCGTTCGCTCTGCCTAGCCTGCCCTCATATGGGCTAACTACAACACGGGCGATTTGCCATGCTCGACTCCGCTGCCCTTATCACTCCCCGCCTCCTACTCCGACAGTGGCAGCAATCCGATCTTGAGCCATTCGCGGCGATGAATTCCGATGCCGATGTCATGCGGTATTTCCCTGCGCCTTGGTCCAGAGAGCAGAGCGATGCGTTTGCTCAACGGGTGATGCGACTGATCGACGAACGAGGCTGGGGTTTCTGGGCGGTTGAGGAACGGGCGTCGGGGCGATTCGTCGGCTTCGTGGTACTACATGTTCCCTCCGACCAACTCCCGTTTTCGCCCTTCGTGGAAGTGGGGTGGCGCCTGGCCAAATCCCACTGGGGCCTAGGTTATGCCACGGAGGCGGTGCAATCGGCCATTGCGTTCGGCTTTCAACAACTTCATCTGGTGGAACTCGTGGCATTCACCGCCATCACTAACCTGAAATCGCGCGCGGTAATGGAACGCCTCGGGATGCGGCTCGACTCCGAGTTCGACCACCCTCAGGTGGCCGTTGAGTCCGAGTTGCGCCGACATGTGCTGTATCGTCTTCGCTCGCCTGAATAAGCCTGCCATTCTCTTGAGTTTCGAGTATTGCCGTTCATCTGCTTTGAATTGATGTCCTCCAGCAGCAGGCTCCGACCTCTTGCCTTGGTTCTGACAACCGATTCAAATTCATCGTACAATTCGCTGGCATTCTCAACCGGATGCGTCACCATGAAATCGCCGACAGGAGGACCGCCCCATGCGAACACCCTTGCTTCATCTTTCTCTCCCAATGTGTGCCGCGTTGATGCTGACATCTTGCGTCACCTCCCCTTCGCCGGAGGAGATGAGCCGGCGCGCCGAGCAGAACCGATGGGAGCTGTCGCATTGGGGTGATCGTGCGGTTCCCTACGGCGACGATGGAGAACCCGTGATCCTTTCGTTCAAGGATGGCAAAGTGTCCGGCCATGCCGGTTGCAATCGTTATCGTGCGGCCATCGTCTTCGGACCCGCCAGGGGAGAGCTGAAAGTCTCCCAAGGCATCACCACCCGCATGGCCTGTGAGCCCCGACACATGGAGTTTGAATCATCGTTTATCCGGGCGTTCGAAGCCTCAACCCGTTATCGCCTGGACGGCGAAAGTTTGTCATTCGAAAGCGACATCGCTCCCCCCTTGGAATTTTACCGCCGCCCCCTGAACTAATCAGAAACTCTCGACCGTTCTTCCCGATACGGGGCAGAATTGCCTCATTCCCCCCCCTTTTCTCCGACGCCGTATCCCTTTCGATACGACAGGGTATCGCTTCTGATACCTCTGCGTACTCCACACCGCTCTTTCCGCTTGGCGGCTTCGCTCACCACGCTCAGAATCGACCTGCCTTTTCACGACTATGCTTCTCCTCGCCCCCGGCATCGGTTTTGCTCACCAATGGGGTGAGACTGGAACGACACATCATGACGCTCCCAACCTTCAACATAGTCTTCCCTCTTGGCTTCCCCATCGCAATGCCGTCCGGCGGAGGTCAGAGGCTGCCTCACGCGAGTGCTCCCGCTGCCGCGCAAAACTCTCAGACCACCGAGGAGCACACATTACTCAAGCCGCTACATGCGCGCTGGCTCGGGAGTGGATTGGATGCAGCGAAGAGATCCTGGTCCTGGCTCACTGGTGCGGCACAGCAGGCAGGAAAGACATTGCCGACCGTAGACTTGCTATTCCCATTCGTCTATGGAGGCGCACTTGCTGTCAATCTGTGGTGGGTCTGGGAGACGTTGGGACACCCGTTCCATCCCGCCTGGATCGTCGCGCCATTGGCGATTATAGTGATGGCCGACTGGGCGGAGAACCTCCTTCAACTGGCGCAGCGTCGCCACTCCGGATCCTCGCACGAAGACCGCATTCAAAACCTGTGGCTTGAGATCTCAGCCTGTGCAACGATCATCAAACTCTGGCTTACCTTGGGCTTATACGTCAGCCTGGTTGGCCTGGTCGTCAAATTCATAGTCGTGCGTTCACATCGGCGCCTGACGGTGAATGCCGCTATCTGACGAAAGCAGGACATGCGACCAGATGCCTAACCTTTCGCCCCCTCTATTCCGTAACAATTGTCGAGCCATGTCGCGAGAAAATCTCTGGAGCATGAACAGGGCTCAGAGCCATCTTATTTTTATTATCACCACATGTGCCGAACCTGCGCTGCCGCTGGCCCCCGAAGGTGGGCGACGCGAGGTGAGCAACACAAAAGCTTTCACGGAGGAACCCCATGCCCAATCCCACCACCTACCAATTCAACCTGCCGCAGCGTGGCCGCCCCTCGGATGTGATACTCAACGAGGTGTGGTACCCCGGTATTCAAGCCTATTGGGAAAGCAGCACATCGAGTCGCATCTTCGACGCGATCCTGGGGATTAAGGCGGTCGTCATTCACGCAACGGCCGGTTCCAGTTCGGCTGGGGCCATCTCGGTGATGCGGGACGGCAAGGCTTCGTTTCACTGGCTGCTGCCGGATGAAGATGAGCCCCAGCATGGGCAACTGGTGTGGGCCTGTGCGCCGGAAGCCAGAGCCGCCTGGCATGTCAGGAACTCTTGTTCACACCCGCACGTGAACGACGGTGCCGATAAGGTCAACCACTGGTCGCTGGGGATCGAAGTGGTCAACCGTCAGGCAGGCAGTGATCGCTTTTCTGATTGGCAGATCCAGGCCACCGCGCAGATCGTGCGCTACTGCTGGGCCAAATACCCCAATCTGAAACATGTCGTCTCACACGCGAAGCTGGACCCGACGCGGCGAAGCGATCCGGGCACTGCCTTTCCCTGGGCGCGCCTCAAGAAACTCGTCCTCACGCCGGATACGGAAGATGGGGTTCCGCCCGTCGCGTTGAATGCGCAACCAGCCTCCTCCATAAAATCGACAACCGACCACGAGGGCTGTTGCCACGGATGACAAGAACTCGAACCCGTGTGGTCCACAACCCAGACTCGCAATCGTCACGACGCATCCGGCGGCTAGCGGAGCGCGGCCGCGGTTGTCACATGGCACCGGGCCACGCATCCTTTCGACACATTCCGACCTACTGCGTCATACCCGGGATCTGCTCGTACGGCGTATAACAGACGCAGGGCCACCCACCGTCCACGGGCTGTGCCAAACGGCAAGTCCCGACTTGCGTCACACAGGTCGCCGCCAGTCTCGAGGCTCCCCGAAATGAACGCGTCTGGTCGGAATTCACCGCAGCGACCGGTGTCGCCTGGGTCCCGCCCTGGCGCGTTTTCGCCAGTTCACTCCGCACGGCCTCAGACATCACCTGAACCGCTTCATCATGAATCTTATAGGTGACGCAGAGGCGGTAGATTTCGTCGACCTCGAATCCCTGTTCCTTCATCCCGATCATGTCCTGGCTGCTGCAGGTGTGCTGGGCGACACAGCCACTAAAGAGAACCAGGATACCGATGGAGCCCAGCATGATGTATACGCGTTT
>JACOEF010000625.1 GCA_024998705.1 Nitrospira sp. | reverse complement strand
GAGTCCCAGAGAAATGATCACCCCCGTGTGAGCGCAAGCTTCACGCGGGACAGAATCCGGCTTATAGGGTTTCTCCAACGCGCTTTTTTAATCGCTGCTCGCAACTCTCCGCCGGTCACCTTACCGGAGAGTGTTTCTCGGTCATTGATCAGCACCACCGGTATGCGATCGCCGTACTGCGTGCGGAGTCGCTTGTCACTGTCGACATCGACCGTGCGGAGCTCGAACGAGAGGTCTTGTTGCACCTGTTCGGCGACGCGGGTGACCACTCGACAGAGGTGGCACTCACGGCGAGATAGGATCGTGATTCGAAGCTTTTCCATCGGTCGTACGATCAATCAATCGGTGGGCGTTCGTATATCACGCGTGAGAAGCGAGCGCTAGTCTCCGGCAGGAAGTTCGTGCAGTCACTCTCTTGACCTCACTTGAGAGCTGGTGATACGATCCGCTATCTTACCCGTTGATTTTCCAGAAAGATTGTATCAATCTGTGTCGCGTGTGTGACACAGAGCGTGGGGTATGCTCAGTCAAGGCATCGCGTCCTTCGCCACGATGGGCGAAGGGGAGGGTGATATGAAGCTTACAGGGTCCGAAATCCTGATCGAATGCTTAAAAGCGGAAGGCGTGAAAACGATTTTCGCGTTGCCGGGCGGCGTGGTGTTGAAGATTTTCGACATGCTGCACCAGCAAAAAGATATCGAAGTCGTCTTGACCCGGCACGAGCAGGGTGCGGGGTATATGGCTGAGGGGTATGCCAAGGCTACCGGCAAGGCCGGTGTGTGTTTGGTGACGTCCGGGCCTGGTATGACGAACGTGATTACGGCGCTGGCCGATGCCT
>JACOEF010000624.1 GCA_024998705.1 Nitrospira sp. | reverse complement strand
TCGCGCGCTGTCTATCCACATCTTCGATCTCTCCATGAATGTGTCCGGCGGAGACGCGAATGCCTATGCCTCAGCGCTGGTCTTAATTATCATGTTACTAGCCATCAACGGTACCGCCTCCTGGCTGGCAACATACGGGCTCCACCGAAAGGTCGTGACAGTATGATGCCGGTCGAACCAATTACAGGGTCGCGCCCCCGACATCCGCTCGAAGATCGACCTGCTTGCTGTGAGCCTCAACCCTTCGTTGCAATAGATCGGCTCAGCTTGCACTACGGC
>JACOEF010000130.1 GCA_024998705.1 Nitrospira sp. | reverse complement strand
GCACAGGTCCCAGATCCGGGGGATCCATCCCACGGGCCTCTTCCATAAGAATCAGGGCCAGGGAATACATCGATTCGGCGGCCGTCTCTCGTCCCTGCTTGCGGTATAACTCGGCCAAGTTGTTCAGGCTGATCGCGACATCGGGGTGCGCCGCACCCAGCACGTTACGTTCGATGGCGAGTACACGTTCATATAACGGCTCCGCGCGACCCCAATCAGCTTCGGCATGGGCGATTTCCGCCAGGTTGTTTAAGGCCGCGGCGACATCTTCATGCTCCGGGCCCAATTGCTGCTCCCAAATGGCGAGCGCACGGGCATAGAGCGGCTGCGCCTCCGCGAGACGCCCCTGATCGTGATACAGGAGTCCGAGGTTGTTGGCTGCCGCGGCAACGCGAGCGGCATCGAAGCCGACCTGCTCAGCTTCGTCTAGAGCGCGCCGCAGGAGATGCTCGGCCTCGGCATAGTGCGCCGCTTCCCTGGCCTTCACACCGTCCGCGAACAACTGCTGCCAGGCATCGGGTCCGGCGGCCCAACTCCCATCGACGCAGCACAAGGCCATGCCGGCCACCAATGCCAGTGATAACCACCGCGGAATGTGCTTCGTGTGATTAGCCATGATGCGCTACTCCCACCACAGGCCCAGTCGATTTCCTCCCATGCATCACCCGTATCCGACCCCTCCACACAGAGCATCCCCAGAGCCCGCCCCAGAGCCCCGAAGGGCCGGGGTGAAGGGGGAGGCCATCCCACTCACCCCGGGAGGCAGATCCTGAAGAAGGGTGCACAACCCCAGGATCCGTTTCCGAGAGATCTATCGTTTCATCGCCCTGCGCCCACTGAGCAGCACCGCCCTCAGATGCGGCGTCGGTTCTTGGGAACACGAATCCGTTCGATTGCCTTCCACCAGCGCCGTCACGGAGACACGAAAAATGCGGAGGCTGCCTCCACCGATCTTCGTGGCATTGAGCCGTCCTTCATCGATCCACCGGTAGATCGTCCACTTACTGACTTGGAGCAATTGCGCAGCTTCTTTCACACGCAACAGCGGCTGTTCCACCATCTCTCCTACCCCTTCAAGGCCTTCCAACACCGCGGCGGTGGATACCGTGACCGCTCCTCCCCCGACTGCAGGAAGGGGCACGAGCCTCCCGCACAACCGGGTCCACCATTCAGGACCGATGCAACACATCGCGGTTCCGTCGTGGGAGCCGGCAGCGGAGGTCACAGGAGAAGCGCCTGCGCTGCCGGGTGGTCCGGGATCGGAGGGCAATCCCATCCTCGGACTCAGCATGCTTGAGTGAAATAGCTCGGGCCGAACGCCTGGACAAGGCGGAGCACGGGACCGACAGGACTCCCGTCGGGCTCTTGGCCTGGACGACGGGATCGGATTCCGCTATGCGATGAATCGGTGGCGACGTGCGCCCCGCCCGAACTATCCCCTCACGGGGATGGGCGGCGCACGGGCATGCAGGGACGAGGGGGCCCCGGAAGTCAGGAGGAGCGGCGGGACAATCAGCGTGTGGGATTGAGCAACCCAGGCTGTGCCCACATCCCCCAGGGAAATCGGGCCGACATCCGATGTCGCCTGACAGGCCCAGGAGCAAAGGGTGGAATGGGATTCCGTGCCTGAATGCTGATGATGACTATCCGATGGAACGGCATGAGCGAACGAACAGCCCGGAGCCACGAGGGCCAGCACCATATACACCCAGACAATTCCGAGTGCGAGGCCGGCGACTGAGGTTTTGGAGGTCCGTCGATTCATGGTCTGACAGTTCTCACGTGCCGTATCAACTACGCCGTTCCGCATAAGTTGTCTACTGACGGATGCTCACGCGTGCTACAAAATCTGGTGCGTGCAGCGGTTACATGTTTGGATCGCCACCTGGTTCACCGCCCGCCTTCTTGCATGACGCGACGGACGTGCAGTGGGCTACTCCGCCCCTGTTCAACCGACGAATGCCTGTGGATGCTACAGCGAGGGGAATTCAGTCGAGGTGAGATGTGAGAAACTGTTCCAATTCCTTGAACACGCGAATCCGATCCGGTTCACGACGCAGCGCCTGATCGGCGAACGGAAGCTCCACATATCGATAGGTCGTCACGTTCGCGGCTTTGAGCGCCTCGGCCATGTCGCGGCCATGCGACACCGGCACAGTTCGGTCCATGGCGCCATGCATCAGGAGTAGCGGCGTGCGAATCTCTTTTGCATGAGCCACGGGCGACGTATCGCGGAGCCGCTCACGATCGCTCCACCAGGAGCCGCTACGCGACCCGGCGACCGGTTTCTGATTCAAGTACCCCCGGCTGTCCGACACAACCTGCGGCAAGTCGGTCACCCCGCCCAAACTGACGGCGCACCGATACAAGTCCGGCGTCTTCACCACGCCCATCAAGGCCGCGTACCCCCCGTATCCCGACCCGACGATACAGATCCGGTGTGCGCTCGCAAGCCCGGAGCGAATCGCCCATTGCACCGCGTCGGTCACATCATCCTGCATCTCCAACCCCCAACGCTGGAATGCGGCACGAAGGAACTCGTCGCCATACCCTTCCGCCCCGCGAAATCGCGGCGCCAGCACCGCCCACCCGCGGCTTACACACCATTGCGTCCAATAATTGAACCCGTCGCGTCCGTACGACGCCGGGCCTCCATAGGGGAACAAGATCAACGGAACCTCACGAGGGGCTCGATCGTTCGGAACAGTCAGGAATGCAGAAAACTCTTTTCCGTCACGCGCCGTGAGGAACGTCTCCCGTGACGTCACCAATACGGTCCCCTCAAGATCCGGATAAGACTTCCCGAGCACCAGCATCCGTCCGTCCTGCTCGTCGAAGAGAGACCACTGCGGAGGATGCGCGGCACTGCTCGATTTCACGATGTGAAGCCGCCCGTCGTCGCTGCTGCTGTGAATCACATTCACACGCCCGGAGATCGCCCGATCGATGCGGGCCTGTAACCGCTGCGCATCGAAGTCCCAGAAGAGCACCCGCTCGTCCGCCTCACTGTATCGGACCCCGACTACTTTCTTGCGTCCCATCGCATACACCAACTCGCCGGTCAGATCATGCTTCGCATCGGCGGCGACGAGTATCCGGTCCACGCTACGATCGACAACGTTGACCTTGAAGATAGCGGCCTTGCCCTGATGCTGGTCCCTCACATACAGCCAGGCAGGATCGGTATCGAATCCCAAGGGTACCAGCCCGGTTTCTTTCGCCAGATCGTATTGCGCCAAATCCCGCCACAAGCTGGACTCCGGCTGCTTCACAATGACATGCACCATGCTCTGAAATTGACCGGCTGCGGCCCGCACGTGCCCCTGACGATCGGCGATCCACTGCGAAATGGTATGGGGGCCTGGCTGCAGTCCCGGATTCACCTGCACCGACTGCCGCTCCCCGGAATAGACATCCACTTTATACACATCCGGAGAGTACTGGCGCTCCAGATCGAGCGCAATCAGCACATGCCTGGAATCACCCGGAATGATCCCCACGATGCGATCCTGCATCTGGGGAAAATGTTTCTTTCCGAAGATGGAGAGAAAGGGTGCCTGCTTGAACAGATTGGGCGTCTGCTGCGTCCCGTCCCGGTTGACCGCCATCAGTCTGGTTTCGGCGGAATCGATCGTGTCGCGCGTGGCGGCAAATTGAATACTGACCAGCAGCCGCTCGTCGTTGACCCAACGAAACCAGGTAATCACAGATTCCTGATCGTCGGTGATGACGGCGCGATGAGACTCCTGCCCGGAGACGGTCTGAGTCTCCAGGGAGGTCTTTCCCTCGTAGTGACGAAGCACCGCGAGGTGCCGGCCCGATGGAGAGAGTTGGATGGAGGCGATACGGGGGAGTGAGGAGAAGGCCTCAGTAGGTGGAGCAGCCGCACCGGACTCGACACAGCCCGGTGGCATGCTCCAGACAAACACCAAAAAAATGAAAAGTCCGTACATGGCCGGCACGGTTTATCCCTGAAATTACCAGGACATGCCCATATCCGGAAACACCCGACAAATGTATTTATCACATGTTCGAACAGCGAGCGTCTATCCTATTTGTCCGCGTACGGCCAAGGAAGCACGGGTGTCTTACCGTGACACACCGCGCGTCCAGCCACGAGGGCGCAGGGGCTCATCCGACGATGAGCTCCTGCGCGCGCCAGTCCTGTAGCCGTTAAAACTTGTATTCGACACCTCCAAATGCGCTGATCCCCAATCCCGGGTGCGCGAACCGGTTGAACTGGTCGTTCACCACCACCGCGCCGGCGTACGTCTTGTTGGTGAGGTTGCGACCTTCGGCAAAGAGCGTCCAGTGCTCATCGATGTGCCAGCCGGAACGCACGTTGATGAGGGCATACGAAGGATTTTTGATCGTATTGCTGTAATCGGTATAAAACCCGGACAGGGACCACTCGACATTCGGCGCAATCCACCAGCCCGCTGGATGGTCGTAACGAGCCTCCACATTCAAACTATGCTCCGGCGCACCGGCGACCGTATTCCCGTCTTTGGCGATGAGCACATTGGGACCGACCCCTCCACCGGCCCGCACGTCATCGGTGAACTTGAAGCGCGACCAGGTATAGGCGACCCGCGTCTGCACGCTGTCCTCTCGACCGGCTCCGCCTTGCGCGAACAGACCTTTCCCCAAGACCATTCCTCCACCTGCCTCGACGCCGGTATGCCGCGTGCCGTTCGCATTCTGGAACGTTCCCTGGTTATTGATGATCGAGGCCAGAATTTCCTTCTGCATTTCCAAGTTGTAGACGGTCACATCCCAGGTGTAGCGCTTGTCCGCTGACGTTCCTCGGTGCCCGAGTTCCAACTGCCATGCCCGTTGAGCATCGAGGTTCAGGAAGCCTCTATTCGACGTGCCGTTCGCATTCACCGAAGAGAGTAACTCCAGATTCAGCGGTGCCTCATAGGCTCGGCTGGCGTTGAAATACAATTGCGACGTCGAGGTCGTCCGATAGACGAACCCGATCTTCGGGCTGAACGCATCGAAATGCTGTAACGGCCGATTCGTGCCGGTCGGCGTGGATGGCGTATTGGGATTGAAGGGACTCCCGGCCGGCCCGAAATTATCCACCGTCGCCTGACGGCCCGTGTAATCCCACCGGCCGCCGATCACGATCGTGAAATCCTTGGTCGCATCGAACGCATCCTCGGCGTACATCCCGAAATACGTCGTCTTCGCCGTGTAATTTTGCGTCATCGCGCGGATACTGCCGTTAATGTTTACGAACCGCCGCTGTCGTTGGTTACCATAGCGTGGTTGAAAGCCCATCACGAACGAGTTGTTCTGGCCAAACAGGCTGTTGGAGTTGACGTAGCGGAACTCGCCGCCGACGTTGTTATTCTCCTGTCGAATCGTCTGAAAGATCGGATGGTCCACGAACTGGTTCGAGAAGTAGGGAATGATCTCAAAATATTGGTTCGGGGCGAATTCGTTGTGGTACGCGATTCCGATCCGCTGCAACGTGTAGTACCGCCCATAGTTGCACACCTGGTTGTTCAGCTTGCAGGCGAAGAACGGAGGCGTGCCGGAAGGGCTTTGCCCGCCCGGCTGTTGCCGGTTGGAAAACAGCTGCTGATTGGTGAGCGAGCCAGGAATCCGCTCGGCGACATTGGCCTGGAGGAAATAGGCCCGGATCTCCTGATGGTTGCCGAGTTGCAAGCCGATGTTGGCATTGATTCGTTCACGGGCCTGCTGGCTGTTGTCCTGGAATCCATCCTGGCGATTGCCGGACACGCTGATGTAGTAATCCATCGTGGCGCTCATGTTGCCCACTTTGAAGGGCTGCAGCACTTTGCCGCTGGACACCTGACCGCTCACCATGCCGAAACTGCCGCCGAGCATCCGCATTTGTACGTCGAGGCGCTATACCCCGTGCGGGGCACGAAATTGATGGCGCCGCCGATGCTGTTCGCGCCGTACCGCAGCGCGTTCGCACCTTTGTAGACTTCAACTCGCTCGTAGGCCAGGAGGTCGATCGATTCGAAGTCCGAGAATCCGTCGGCATCGCCGAAAAAGATACCGTTGATGAGGATATTGATCCCGCGATGGTGGAAATTGTTGCGTAACGAGGTCCCACGAATTTGAAACTGCCCTTCGTCGGCGCCGAAACGCGATTGAAATCGCACGCCGGG
>JACOEF010000444.1 GCA_024998705.1 Nitrospira sp. | reverse complement strand
TGACACAGGACGGCCGAAAACTCACCGCCCATATCTGGCGTCATCGAGACCTGCGAAACGATATAGTGCACAGTGCGATCTCCGGAATCGAAAACGCATCGACCGTGACATTCATGCAACCTCCGAAGACAGGACCGGCGGGAAGGTCGCAACGGAAGCACGTGAACCTGGCGCGCATCGAGAAAAATGGACAAGAAATGGAAGCCCTCTGCTTTGACCTCGGCTACTTTGTCACGCAATTTGAGCGTGCCCTCCACAAGTAACGATGTCCTCTCGGTTCAATAGTTCAGATAAGCCGCGGGTCACCCGTTCAATCCGGGTCACCGCCACCAAATTTCGCCTGGAATCGACGACCAGCGCCACAACCTCACCACGCCTGCCGGCGGCTCCGCCCAGCGGGGTCGCGTGACTCCTCGGGCTCTAGCCGCACTGATTTAGAACAATCCTAGAGGTACGTTCGAAAGACACCGATGCAGGAAGCTCGGCAAGGACGGGGGGGGACACATCGTCTCGCGGTGCCCGACCAAAGCCATCATACGCTGTGTCTTGCGAGAGGTTATGCCGCCTGTGAGATACTTGAGGGAAGCCACCGTCGAAGGGTTGCAGCAATCTGTTCGAGCACTACGGGTTTCGTGACATAGTCGTTCATGCCGGCAGCCAGACAGGCGATGCGGTGCGTTTCAAGCGCATGCGCGGTCAAGGCGACGATAGGAATAGGCCTGCCATTCGACCCGGTCACTCGCCGCTCACGGATCGCCTTGGTGGCTGTTAGGCCGTCCATCTCAGGCATTTCACAATCCATAAAAATGATGTCGAACGGCGATTGACTGAGGGCCTGCAACACGCCGATTCCTGTCCCCACGACGGTAGCGGAGGTCCCGCACAGCTCGAGCATACCAAGCAACACCTCGCGATTCGTCGGATCATCTTCGGCCAGAAGAATTCGCCCCGCACAAGGGACATCCGCCGGCTTCGAAGACGGCACGATCCCGCGCACGATCCGGCCGGATTCCGTCGAGCGATCAGACCCATCGATACCACCTGTCGCTACCCCACCTGACGGCTGTTTCAGAGGAAGCGTAAACCAGAACGTAGACCCGTGACCGGGCGCGCTCTCCACGCCGAGTTGCCCCCCCATCATCTCGACCAGGCGCTGGACGATCGCGAGCCCCAATCCGGTACCGCCGAATCGGCGACTCATGGACCCATCGGCCTGGGCAAAAGGGTCGAAGATTTTTGTCTGGGCCTCAAGCGGAATGCCGATGCCGGTATCACGCACGGACGCCTTCATCATCACCTGTCCGAGGGCGTCGTGGTGCCGCTGAAGTGACACCACAATTTCGCCTCGTTCCGTAAACTTCACGGCGTTACCGACCAGATTGAGCAGAATCTGGCGGACGCGCCCTGCATCACCGCACCACCGAGCCGGAAGCGTCTTGTCGACCTCACAGTGCCATTGAAGTCCCTTTCGCTGCAGCGGCTCGTGAAACAGATCGGTGAGTCCGTGGACCATGGGGACCAGATCGAATTCAACCTGTTCCAACTCCAACTTGTTGGCCTCAATCTTGGAGAAATCGAGAATGTCGTTGATCAAATGCAACAGCGCCGTTCCCGACTCGCGGATCGTGTGGGAAAAGCGTCGCTGTTTGTCGGTTAAACTAGTCGCCAGCAGGAGTTCTGCCATACCCAGCACGCCGTTCATCGGCGTGCGAATTTCATGGCTCATCTGAGCCAGGAATCGGGACTTCGCCTGGTTGGCGTTGTCGGTCGCCGCCTTCGCCTCTCTGAGCGCATCGACCAGCTGTTGTAATTCCACATTGCGCCGTTGCAGCTCGGTCGTGCGAGCCTGCACATCTCGCTCGAGTCGCTGATTCACCGCCTGCAATTCGCGATTGCGCTCGTCGACCAACGCCGCAAGTTCGTCGACCTTAAACCGGGCCGCGCGCCCTAATTCCCATTTGCAGGTGAGCGAACTGGCAATTTGCTGTACTTCGATCGAATCGAACGGCTTCCGCAAGATCAACAATCGATCTGTCACCCCCAGACGCGAGGCGATCTGATTCCAGGAGAGGTCCGAATAGGCCGTGCAAATGACAACTTGGATTTCGGGATCGGCCTCCCAGATATGTTCGATGGTCTTCAGGCCGTCCCAACCAGGCGGCATGCGCATGTCGACCACGGCCAGCGCGTAGGGCTGTCCAGCCTCCCGTGCATCACGAATCCGGTCGAATCCCTGTTGTCCCTGATCGGCAAAGTCGAGATCAAACGGCTCGACGGTTGGCGAAATGGGCGAATCCCCGAAGAGCGCCGCCCGGGCCTGCTGTAAGCCCGACGGAGCGGCGGCAGGAATGAGAATCTTTCGAAAGTCCTCATGGATGGTTCGATTGTCGTCGATCACAATAATGCGCCGATTGCGTGCAGTCGTGGGCAGGATCATGCCGAAACCTCCACCGATTGAAGAGGAATATCGAATGTAAACGTTGCACCCAAACCTTCGCCATCACTGTGACCTTGAATGGTACCGCCCAACTGCTTGGCCACCAATGCGGCACTATGCAACCCCAGACCATGTCCGTCCGGCCTGGTCGTGAATCCTTGGGTAAAAAGGCGAGTAGTATGTTCCTGTGAAATCCCAACCCCGGTATCGGTCACCTGAAAGCGGACGAATCCGATGCGATCCGGGGCCGCTCCCAGACGGAGCGTGAGCCGGCGCACCGGTCCGTCGTACAGGGCCATGGCATTCTTAGCATTGCTGATCAAATTCACCAGCACTTGAATGACCTGGTGCCGATCTGTCACCCCATGGATCCCCTGCGCATACTCTTCACGGATCTCGCACCCGCAACGATCGAGCGCCGACCGGTTGATCTCCAATGCTTGCTCCATCAGATCCTGGAAATGCACCGCCTCGCGGACGACCCCGCCTGGATGGGCAAGATCCACTTGCCGGGAGACGACCTGCCGGATGTGATCGATATTACGGCTGAGACCGCCCAGTTCCTGTTCGACGAGCGACGCATTCTGGTTGACCGCTTTCGCCAACATGGAGAGGTACTCTGGAATCTGTTTCCCCCGAGGATCCAGGGAAAGGAACTTCGGCAAATCATGACTGTGTGCCTGCAACATGGAGGCAACCAGTGCCACGTCACCGATCGGGGCTTGCTTCAATGTTTTCATGACCACATCGACTGAGACATTCACGCTATTCAGCACATTCCCCACATTGTGCAATACGGCGGATGCCACGTCAGCCACTCCCACCAAACGTGACGTCTCGATCAACCGCTTGTTCAACTCCTCCCGCTCGTCCTGCACACGTTTCCGACGCTCGATTTCAGTCTGCAGCGTCTCATTTGTCTGCTCCAGCATCCGGTTTTGCGAGACCACTTTCGTGCGGGACTGTTCGAGTTCCCCGATCGCCTCCTGCAGCTGCTTGTGCGCGCGATCGACTTCCGTCACATCGTGGAACGAAGCAACCACCCCTCGTACCCCTCCCTGATCATCGAGTATCGGCGTGCTGGTCACGGAAAACGTCTGCAGCTGCCTGTCGTTGGTCAACAATCCGAGACGAGTGCCCTGCTCAGGGGTCTTCGTCTTCTGTGCGCGTTCCCAAGGGTACCCCTCAGCGGCCACCGGCGGCTGCCCCTGCTCCTGAATCCATTCAAGGCGTGACAACGGTTTTCCCAAGAGCGAGGTCAGGCGTTGGTCCGTCGATCGGCAGAATGTGTCGTTAGTCAACACAATCAACCCGGAACGATCCAGCATCACCACCCCATCGGTCAGACTGTCGAGCGCCGATTTGACACGAGAAGGAATGACCAGCGATGGATCCAGATGACGCAACGTGCGCTTCAACAGCATGAGATACCCGACAAAACCGATGGCGGCGACAGCAACCACAAATCTCGGCCACGGTGCCAGGAACAGTTGCTCGGTCCAGGATGAGTAGGTGGTGCGGAACGAGAGCTGAAGAGTGCCCCAGTGAGCATTGGCTTTATAGATCGGTACTTGAATGTGGCTCAGTGTTGAACGATACCCCTCCGGCTGAACCCAATGCTGCGCATGATCACCGGCGACAGCAATCGATTGCCCATTGATGAGCAGCAGTGCCGTCGACAAGATATCGGCATTCCGTTCGACCAGCGCATGCATCGCCGTCTCAATCGCAGGAATCTGGCCGGCAGAAGCCAGCACCGAATACTGCACGGCCAGATTTTCACAGAGCGCCTTACGGGACTCAAAGACCTGTTTGGCTTCATCCGGTGCCAACCCCACAAGCGACTCCCCGGCAAACATGGCGCCGACGGTCAGAGACACGAGGCAGAAGCTGAGAAAAAGGAGCGGTGACACCCGATTCATGCGCCTCCTGTTCCGGATGAGCCAGATTCTCTGGATAGATCAGATTGGGACGTGGCAGACGGTGGTGCATCCAATAAGTCCTGGAGCCCTTCGAACTCAGCTTCTTCAGCCTGCATCGAGGCATCCGTCTGTTCCCCCCAACGAGCCCGCTCGCTCCGGCTCAAACTCACCACAGGCAACGGATCGAATGTCCTCCACGCAGGAATGGTGGCAAAGCAACTGGCGAGCAAGGCGCCGCTGCGTATCGCCCAGGTCACAAATCCCACCGATAGTGTCACGCCGGTCACGGCAGTGACATGAGCCACCAGTGCCTGCTGGCTTTGCTCCACGCCGACTGCCTCTTGAAGCGACCGTGCCACTTCATCCAGCTTGGTCATCAGG
>JACOEF010000297.1 GCA_024998705.1 Nitrospira sp. | reverse complement strand
GCGGGGCAAAGCCTGAGGCGTGACACGTGAATCGTATCTCGTCGTTCGCAAGCAAGAAAACCAGGGGATCTAACGTTTCACGCTTCACGAACGACGCTTCACGAGACTAAAGACTATGCCGAAGTACGAACCCATTCTGCTGAAAAACATGCTGCAACCCGGCTATACGGGTTCGCTGCCGGAGTATGAACGCGCCGGTGGTTACCAGGCCATCCGGAAGGTGCTGGGCAACGTGAGCCCTGCGGACGTGACCGCAGTCGTCATGAAGTCCGGACTGCGGGGGCGCAGCGGCGCCGGATTTCCAACCGGTGTCAAATGGGGATTTCTGCCCAAGGACCACCAGGGCCCACGCTACCTCTGCTGCAACGCCGATGAAAGCGAACCAGGCACGTTCAAAGATCGCCAGCTCATCGAACGTGACCCGCATCAATTGCTTGAAGGCATGTTGCTCGCTTGTTATGCCATCGGCGCAGCCAGTTCCTATATCTATATTCGCGGAGAATTCGTCCTGGGGGCCAAGATTCTCGAACAGGCCATCAATGACGCACGCGCGGCGGGATATGTCGGCAAGAATATTTTCGGCTCGACCACCTCGATCGACATTTGGGTCCACCGGGGGGCCGGCGCCTACATCTGCGGTGAAGAAACAGCGCTCCTGGAATCGCTCGAGGGCAAACGCGGCCTTCCGCGCGTCAAGCCGCCGTTCCCGGCCACACACGGGCTCTACAACAAGCCGACCGTGGTGAACAATGTCGAGACCCTGGCCAATCTGCCGCACATCCTGAACCGGGGTGCTGAATGGTTCGCCTCGATCGGATCACCACCGAAGAGTACCGGCACGCGAGTCTTCTGCGTGAGTGGGCATGTGGCGCGACCCGGCAATTACGAAGTCCCGATGGGGATTACCGTTCGCGAACTGATCTACGAACATGCCGGCGGTATGCGGTCGGATAAGAAATTGAAGGCCTTCATTCCAGTGGGCGCCTCCGCGCCCTTTCTGACGCCCGATCACTTGGACGTGAAGCTGGATTTTGAATCCGTCGCGTTGGCAGGGTCCATGCTGGGGTCCGGCGGAGTAACGGTCATGGAAGAGGGCACCGACATGGTGTGGGCGGCTCTGCGCCTGATGGAATTTTTCTACCACGAGTCCTGCGGCAAGTGCAGTCCCTGTCGCGAAGGCAGCTCGTGGCTCGTGCAGATCATGCGCCGGATCGTCAACAAGCGTGGCCGGATGGCGGACCTTGAAACCCTGACCGACCTGTGTAAAAACATTGCCGGTCGAACGGTCTGCGCCTTCGGCGATGCCGAGGTGTCGCCGATCCTGAGCACGCTCAAACACTGGCGGCATGAGTATGTCGCCATGATCCACGCAGCCGAGGCGGCAAACTTAATACGGCCGGAACCAGTGGGAACGAAACATTGACGTACCTCGTGAAGCGTCTCTCGTCATCGGAGAAGAACGGACGCTGCGTATCACTCACACTACTGCACGCTTCACGAGCAACGAACGACGTATATTATGCCTGATCCAAAACCAGAAACAGTCCGGCTCACCATCGACGGCACGACGGTCGCGGTCCCCAAAGGAACCCTGGTGATCGAAGCGGCGCGACGCGTCGGGGTGATGATTCCGCATTTTTGTTACCACCCCAAGCTCAAACCGGACGCCAACTGCCGGATGTGCCTGGTCGAAGTCGAGAAGATGCCGAAACTCCAGACCGCCTGCAGCACACCGGTCGCCGAAGGCATGGCCGTGCGCACCGCCACCACCACGGTGGACGATGCCCACAAGTCGGTCCTGGAATTCATCCTGGCCAACCATCCGCTGGATTGCCCGGTCTGCGATCAGGGCGGCAAATGCGACCTCCAGGACTTCTCGCATCAATACACGCCGACGACCAGCCGGTTCACGGAAACCAAACGTATCTTCCAGAAAGAGTACTTCAGCCCCCTCATCGAAACGCAGATGAACCGCTGCGTACAGTGTTTGCGCTGCGTCCGCTATTGCGACGAAATCATGGACGTGAAGGCGCTGGCTCCGGTGGGGCGCGGCACCATGACCGAGATCAAACACTTCGGTCCGCATGAACTCGATTGCGAATTCTGTGGCGGCTGCATCCAGATCTGCCCCGTCGGCGCCATTACAAGCCGTCTTTCCATGTATGAGTATCGACCCTGGATGCTCAAGCGGGCCGACACGATCTGCACCTTCTGCGGCGACGGCTGCCGGATCACCGTGCAGACCAAGGGCAATGAGCTGATCGAGGTCAATTCCGCGCACGGAGCCGGACGGAATAACGGCGACCTCTGCGCCCGAGGCTTCTTCGGCTTCCATGCCAGCAGCCACACCGACCGCCTCACCCATCCCTTGATCCGCCGCGAAGGCACGTTGGTCGAGGCCACCTGGGAAGACGCGCTGGAATACGTCGCCGAGCAAGCCCTCCGCCTGAAACTGGCGCACGGCGCAGATGCCTTCGGAGGATTAATTGCCTCCCGCTGCATGAACGAAGACCTCTATGTGTTCCAAAAGTTCATGCGCCAGGTAATCGGCACCAACCGGATCGACAGCAGCGCGCGATATGGCCACCTGAGCGGAGTGCAAGCGCTCCGACGCGTGCAGGGCACCCATCGTTGGACCATTGCCTTTGAAGATATCGTCGC
>JACOEF010000125.1 GCA_024998705.1 Nitrospira sp. | reverse complement strand
CCTCGGCACGACGAACTCCTGCGTCGCCATCATGAGCGGTGGAGACCCGGTTGTCATCGCCAATGCGGAAGGAAGTCGCACCACTCCGTCGGTGGTGGGCATCACGGATAAGAACGAACGCTTGGTCGGGCAGATCGCCAAGCGGCAAGCCATCACCAATCCGGAAAACACCATTTTCTCCGTCAAGCGCCTCATGGGACGTAAGTTCCGCAGCAAAGAAGTGCAGGAAGCCATGAAGCGACTCCCCTACAAGGTGGTCGAGGCGGATAACGGCGATGCGCACGTCGAGTTGCGCGGGAAGCGTTATAGCCCGCCGGAAGTCTCCGCCATGATCCTGCAGAAAATGCGGCAGACCGCCGAAGACTACCTGGGCGAGAAGGTCACCGAAGCAGTGGTGACAGTCCCGGCCTATTTAGACGACAGCCAACGCCAGGCCACCAAAGATGCCGGACAGATCGCCGGATTAAACGTCCTGCGCATCATCAACGAGCCCACGGCAGCCTCACTGGCCTATGGTCTCGACAAGAAAAAAGACGAGCGCATTGCCGTGTACGATCTCGGCGGCGGTACCTTTGACGTGTCCGTCCTCGAAATCGGCGATGGCGTATTCGAGGTCAAGTCGACGAACGGCGACACCTATCTCGGTGGCGACGACTTCGATGAACGCGTGATGGACTGGCTCGTCGAGGAGTTTAAGAAGGATCAAGGCATCGACCTGCGCAAAGACCGGATGGCGTTGCAGCGCCTCAAGGAAGCGGCGGAACGGGCCAAGATCGAACTCTCCTCGTCGCAGGAAAGCGAAATCAACCTGCCGTTTATCACGGCAGATGCCAGCGGTCCGAAGCACATGGTCACGAAATTGACCCGTGCGAAGCTGGAACAACTCGTCGGCGACCTCGTCCAACGCACCATCGAGCCCTGCCGGAAGGCTTTGGCGGATGCCGGTGTGAGCGCGAAGGACATCCAGGAAGTCGTGCTGGTCGGCGGTATGACCCGCATGCCGAAAGTCATTCAAGTCGTCAAGGATTTCTTCGGCAAAGAACCGCATCGCGGCGTGAACCCGGACGAAGTCGTGGCGATCGGAGCCGGCGTCCAGGGCGGCGTGCTCAAGGGCGAAGTCAAGGACGTGCTGCTGTTGGATGTCACGCCCTTGTCGCTCGGTATCGAAACCCTCGGCGGCGTCTTCACGAAGTTAATCGAGCGCAACACCACGATTCCCACACAGAAGAGCCAGGTGTTCTCGACCGCTGCCGACAACCAAACCGCCGTCACCATTCGCGTGTTCCAGGGCGAACGCGAAATGGCAAACGACAACAAGTTGCTGGGACAATTCGATCTCGTCGGCATTCCTCCCGCTCCGCGCGGCATGCCCCAGGTCGAAGTTTCCTTCGACATCGATGCCAACGGTATCGTGCACGTCGCGGCCAAAGACCTGGCCACGCAGAAGGAACAGTCCATCAAGATTACGGCCTCAAGCGGACTCAGCAAGGAGGAAGTCGATAAGCTCGTCAAGGATGCCCAGTCGCATACCGAGGACGACAAGAAACGTCGTCGGGTGGCTGAAGCGAGGAACCAGGCCGATTCGTTGCTGTATAGCACCGAAAAGAACCTGACCGAACATGGCGACAAGATCGGCGAAGACGATAAGACCAAGAGCACCGAAGCCATAGCCGGACTCCGCAAGGCGATGGAAGGCGACGATCCCGCCGCCATCGAAACAGCCACGCAGACGCTGACCACGGCTTCCCATAAGTTGGCTGAGGAGATGTACAAGAAAGCCTCCGCCGCAGCCGGTGCGGGCGCCGGTGCGGATGCGTCCGCTTCATCCGGAGACGGCGGCGCCCAGGCCAAGACGGATGAAAAGGTCGTGGACGCGGAGTTCGAAGAAGTCGACAAGGACAAGAAGTAACCCCCTCACTGATTGCACGCCCGAGCTTCATCAAGAGATGAAGCTCGGGCGTGTTGCACCTTTAACTGGGTAAGAATCTTCCGTGGCTAAGCGCGACTACTACGAAACTCTCGGCCTCGAGCGAACCGCATCCGACGACGAGATCAAGAAGGCATTCCGAAAACTAGCCCGCCAGCATCACCCCGATCTCCACACGTCGCCCGAGCAGAAAAAGTCTGCAGAAGAAAAGTTCAAAGAACTCAACGAAGCCTACGAGGTCATCAGCGACCAGGAAAAACGGCGACGGTACGACACCTTTGGTCACGCCGGCGGGCCGCAGGGGGCGGAGGGGTTCGACTTCGGCGGACAAGGCGGTTTCGGCGACATCTTCAACGATATTTTCGAAGACTTCTTCGGTCAGCCTCGCGGACGGGCCCGGGCCGAGCGCGGCAACGACCTGCAATACAATCTTGAAGTGACGTTTGAAGAGTCGGTATTTGGGAAGGAAGCGAAGCTCAAAATCCCCCGGTGGGAAGCCTGCGCGGACTGCAAAGGTACCGGCGCGCGATCCGCCACGGCCATCAAGATGTGCCCTGCCTGTAAAGGACAGGGCCAGCTCCGGTTCCAACAGGGATTCTTCAGCGTCAGCCGGCCATGCGGTCAGTGCGAGGGAGTCGGACAGATCATCACCGAACCGTGCCAAGCCTGCGGTGGGCGGCAGCGTATCCGGAAGGAACGCATGCTCTCCGTGCAAATTCCCGGCGGAATTGAAACCGGCATGCGCCTGCGCCTCGCAAATGAGGGGGAGCATGGCGTGCAAGGCGGTCCGCAGGGGGACCTGTATGTCGCCATCACGGTAAAGCCCCATCCCCATTTCCGCCGCGAGGCCCAGGATATTGTGTCAGACCTCCCCGTGAATCTCGTCACCGCGATCCTCGGCGGCCGGGTGGAAGTGCCGACACTCAAGGGCAATACCTTCATGAAGATTCCCGCCGGCACCCAACCGGACAAAATTCTCAGACTGAAAGGCCTTGGGTTTCCGAACCTCAAGGGCGGCCATACCGGCGATCAGTTGTTCCACGTCAAAGTCGAGATTCCAACCAAGCTCACCTCGAAGCAAAAAGAGCTGCTGGAGGAGTTCGCCAAGGAAAGCGGGTACACCAAAGACACCGAGGGCGAAGGATTTCTAGACAAGATGAAAACGTTCTTCGAATAGACCGATCACCGTCCCCCGCCTGATCCGCCGACCACCATGCCGGCATTTTTCGTTGCCTCATCAGACATTCATGGAGCAGAGATCACCCTGACGGGCGACCTCTGCCACCATTTGCGAGCCAGCCTGCGCGTCAAACCGGGAGAATCTCTGTGGCTCACCGATGAGAAACGTCGCCGGTATTGTGTCCGGGTCACGCTGGTCGCTCAGCAGGCGCTCACGGCGGAGATTCTCGACCAGCGGCAGGGACCCGTCGAAACCGCCCCTCCCCTCTTGCTCGCACAGGCGTTGCTCAAAGGCGACCATATGGATTGGGTGGTGCAGAAGGCGAGTGAATTGGGCGTGCGGACGATCCTTCCCTTAATCTCACGCCATGGCGTCGTCCGGCCGCAGTCGGACAGGATCGCGTCTCAAGTGGCCCGCTGGCAGCGCATCGCCACTGAAGCGGCGCAACAATCGGAACCATGGCAGTCTCCGCAGGTGTTGGAACCGCTAGAGTCGCGCCGTTTTTTCTCAAGCCACCAGGGAACCTGCTCGCTGCTCCTGGCAGAACGCTACAAGACTGTCGCGTTGGCCAGAGTGCCGCTGCCGAGCCTCCCCTCGGAGCAACTCACGGTGATCATCGGACCTGAAGGGGGATGGGCTGAAGATGAGATCGCGCTGGCCCTGGCGCAAAAGTGCCAGGCCGTGAGCCTCGGCGAGTGTATTCTCCGCGCGGACACGGCAGCAGTCACTGCGCTCAGTATTGTGCAGAGTCGATTGGGCCGACTGGGGTAGCGGCGATCCTAGATAACGACCGCTACCGGCGACCGGGGCTGATCGAAATAATGGTGCCGCCCTCACCTGCCGCCCACCCGGCGGTGGTATGCGGAAAACTCAAGGCCATCAGGGAGCGTTTCACGGGGCTGGTTTCTTCCACCCAATTAAACCCTGCATCGGTGGTTCGCAAGATCTGGCCATGTTCACCCACAATCCAGCCTTGCTGCGCGTCGGTAAAGCGGATACGAATCAGATCGGTCAGCTTGTTGCAGGTCCGGCCGCACGGTAAGGTCCGATCGATCCAATGCGTGCCACCGTCGGTCGTTTGAAACAACGCCCCGGCATTGCCGACCGCCCAACCATTCGCCTCATCAGCGAAGGCCACATCAAAAAACGTCGCCGAACTCTGGCTGACCTGCGCTGTCCAGGTCACGCCGCCGTCCGATGTCGTGAGAATCGTGCCCAGCGCCCCGACAATCGTCCCATGCTGCTGGCTGGTCAACACAATGGAATATAACGCAGCGCTCGTGCCGCTGGCTTGATCCGTCCAATTCTCACCACCGTCGGTCGTCTGCAGAATGGTGCCGTTCCCGCCGACCAACCAGCCCTTCTGAGGCGTCACGAACGCGATTCCATAGAGTGGGGCCTGCGTGGACACGAATACAACGCTCCAGGTTTCTCCGCCATCCCGACTGGTCCGTACGGTGCCATTGGCGCCCACGACCCATCCACGACGAGCATCCTGAAAATACACGGCCGTCAACAGCGACGTGGTGCCGCTGGAGAGCTTCTTCCATTTGCGGCCTCCATCGGTCGTCTTGAGAACCGTCCCACCGGACCCCACCGCCCAACCGAGCTGAGGGTCGTGAAAGAACATCCCCAGCAACGTGGCCTCAGAGCCGCTCTTCTGCACGACCACGTTGGCCCGGACCTCCGGGGAAGCCGCCTCAGTCGTGCCGACGCACAGGAGAGCGATGAGCAACCACGATGCAACTGCCAGGATATGCAAGGTACGACGCCTCATTGTTGGTGGTGAGTATTCTCTGAACTCGGATTGCGCCAGTAGCTCGCATCCGGCAATCCCGTCGATTGAATGGTAAACGTACCGGCCTCGAGCGTGACCCACTTCTTCGGCGTGCAGCAGGATCCGTCCGGTAGGAGATCCCACGATCCACGGCGAACGACGAGCGGCCCCGACGTCAGATCGGGATTAAATTCGCCAAGTTTGCCGACTCCATAGGAATGGCGATGAGGAATCTTGACTTTGATTTCCGTATCCGTCCAGGACTGCACGATTGCGCCAACACCGTTGAACAACACCTCGGTGCGGGACACATTCTCCCCCACCTCCGGAGAGGTCCGCGCATAGACACTGTCCGTAATGACCTTGCTGGGCTCGGCCGTCTTCAGGAACTTCCCGAACCCACTCCCCTTGATCGTCACCACCTCATCCAATCCCCCGGTGGTGGGACTGTAGGAGTCGATCTTGGGCGTGATCAGAGTAAACATGCCGACCTCCGTTTCGAGCACCTTCTTGTCGGCGCAACAGCTGCCGTCTGGCTTCGGGGAATTTGCGGCACGTTTCACCACCACCGGCCCACTCTTGGCACTGTACGGGACCCACACATCGATCCGGTCATTGCCCCACCGATACACGATCGCCTGAACCCCGCCGATCTCGACGGTGTTTTCGCTGAGTGAAAAGTCGAGATAGTTGTAAGGCGTTGCGCCGGCCTCAGAATAGAAGCCG
Source organism: Nitrospira sp. (assembly GCA_024998705.1). Taxonomy (GTDB): domain Bacteria; phylum Nitrospirota; class Nitrospiria; order Nitrospirales; family Nitrospiraceae; genus Nitrospira_A. Next base: position 3,216 of record JACOEF010000125.1, on the reverse strand, counting down.
AAGTTATCACCGGTGATCTTCAGCAAGGTTCCGATTGGCGCCTGAGTCGGAGTGAGACCGGTTGCCTGAGGCGTCTGTACCGTATACGTTCCGACGGTACGCTCCTGGCCGCCCCGCTTCATCACCACGGGGCCGGTCTGCGCATCCAGCGGCACGTGCACCACGACAGCCGTATCGCTCCATTGCGACACCGTCGCCAGGTGCCCGTCGAACGAGACCCCATCCTCAGGGTTCCTCGTCGCACCGAATCCCTTGCCGAACAGCACGACCTTGGTACCCACCGGACCACTCACCGGATCCACTCGCACCGACGCCAATACCCGCACCGGCATGGTATTGCTCACCACCTGTTTCACCGGCGCGCAGCAGGAGCCGTCAGGCAGCGGATCGGAGGAGGCCATACGGACCACGACATCGCCCGTCTGCGCATTGGCCGGCAATTCAACCTCGATCTTGTCGTCACGCCACTTGCGCACACGGACAGTGACGTCGCCCACGGCTACACTGTTGACGCCGAAAATGGTGTTCGGATCACGCGGCCCGGCGGTGTTGCCGCAATGTTCGCCCGTGATCTCTAGAATTGTTCCTGGTTCGGCCTCAGCCGGAGACAAAGAATGAATGACAGGCTGTAAACGAGTGAACGATCCGGCCTTCAGGCGCTTCTTCCCGATGACGATATCGACCGGTCCGTCGGCCGCCTGCGAAGGGACTCGTACCTCAATGAGATCGGACTCCCAGCGTTGAACCAACGCCGGCACACCCTGGAACGTCACCTGATTAAACTTCGTCGATTTATAGGAACCGAACCCCTTCCCGGTGATCGAGAGGGTCGCTCCGGGTACGGCCGCAGCAGGCTGAAGGGTCGGCGCCTCCGCCCGGACTTCCCCCGAAACGACCGGCCCCGAGGACAGGGCAACAGCGAGCATGACGCGAGCGATATATTTCATGGGATGGCACTCCCTACCGGCAACCTCGGCGTGAGCCTGACCAGCGGGCCTGGGCGAGGCTGAAATGATGACCTACCAGACAAACACCCCGTACGTGGCACAGAAACCCCACGCAACTGAGGCAGCGAGGCCGGATGGGGGGCACGGCGATAAACGAAGGGGCTCAGGGACTATAACAAGCGGATTTTTTTGATGTCAAGGCAAGCGGCGAGGTAGGAAGACAATAGACGCAGGAAAGTTTTTTATGGTCTAACCTGAACCAGCAATTCGAGTTCAATCGCGGCGTGCAAGGGTAACTCAGCCGCACCCAGCGCCACGCGAGCATGACGTCCGGCCTCGCCGAACACCTGCACTAACAGATCGGACGCGCCGTTGATGACGGCCGGCTGCTGCACAAACCCGGCGGCTGACGCAACGTGACCCACCACCCGCACAATCCGCAATACACGGTCCAACGAACCGAGCTCCTGCCGGATCACCGCCAAGGCGTTCAGCAGTGCCAGTCTCGCCGCCTCCGCTCCGCGTTCGACCGTGACCTCCTGGCCGAGTTTCCCGGTAATGACGACTTGGCCGTCTCGAAAGGGCAACATGCCGCTGAGATAGAGCAGGTCCCCCACAAGGACTGCCGGCACATAACTCGCGACCGGCTTGGGAGGAGCCGGCAACTCGATACCAAGCGATGTCAACCTCGCATCAATCGACACAGATGATCCTTTCGTCAGCCGCCGGTCTTAATGAATACCCGCGTCCTACCGCGACCGCAACGCGTCCAAGAAACTGTCGCCCCAGGGCAGCCTGGTCGCGCCCAACGCTTCGCCGATGGTTTGGCCAAGGTCTGCAGCAGTTGCCCTGGTCCCGAGGTTCACCCCACGCGCAAGCCGCGGCCCGGTGACGAGCCAAGGTACATACTCCCGCGAGTGGCCCGGATTCGGTCTGGCACAATCGAACCCATGGTCGCCGGTGATGACCAACACGGCTCCGACCTTGAGACATTCCTGCAAATCGCGGAGCCGGCGATCAATCTGCTGCAATGTGGACACCGTAGTCTGAAGGTCGGGATTGATGACCGGGAGGCTGGCATAGATCAAGCCGCGCGGCACCTTGCTGAACATGCCCACCACTTCATCCATGACGGCTTCTGCCTGGAACAGCGGCACCGATCTCGTAACCCCGCGCCCGCTGAACAGGTCGCCGACCTTTCCCACGCCGATGACAAGCTGGCTAGCCCGGCTCAAGTGATCCAGTAACGTCAGCCCAGGTGGCTCCACGGCAAAATCACGCCGCCGCTCCGTCGCAGTAAACTTGCCTGTTTGCCCGACGAACGGGCAGGCGACCACGCGCACGATCTGCACCATGGTCTTGAGCAACTTCCGTGCTTCACGGGCCAGACGATACAGTTCCTCAGGCGGCACGACCTGCTCGTGCGCCGCCAGAAAAATCGTGCCCGCCATGTCGATCCAGGCGATGGGCATGCCTGATTTCTGATGCACACTCCCGAACTCGGCGATCGGCTCCTGCGTGACCGCGCGGCAATTACCCAGGGTCTTCTGTCCCAGCGCGGCCTCGAGCGCAGTCGCCAGCTCGGTCGTGAAGGCTTCACAGGGGCGCTCGCCTTCTTCGATCACGTATCCGGCGATTTCCCAATGCCCGGAGAGAGAGTTTTTTCCCTTGGTTGAAAACCCGAGAGTCCCGTAGCAGCCTTCCGGCTGGGCCATTGGACGGATACCTTGAAACTGGCCCAGATGTCCAAGGCCGAGTTGTTCGAAGTTCGGCAGAGCGAGCCCTTTGGAAATGGCGGCCAGCCGTTGCAGAGTGTTGCAACCCGCATCGCCATACAGCTCAGCATCAGGCAAGGCGCCGATCCCGAATCCATCCAGAACCAACAACACGATTCGCGTCATCATGGGCGCACTATACCAAATCCACCGGAACGAGCAAGACATTCACGCCACGCCGGCACGAAGGTCACGACCTCAGTCAGAGACGTCTGCCGACTCACCGTACTGCCACCCGCGCTGCGCGCCATTCGCCGAGGATCTTGAGGCTCGCACTGGTGCCGATCCGATCGGCGCCGGCTTCCAGCAACTCACGCGTGGTCTTCCAATCTCTGATGCCGCCGGACGCCTTCACCTTCGCCCGTCCGGCCACGGCCTCTTTCATTAACCGAACGTCTTCCACGGTCGCTCCGGCCTGATTGAATCCGGTCGAGGTCTTCACGTAATCCATCCCAGCCTCGACGGCCAGGTGGCAGGCAGTGATCTTTTCTTCT
>JACOEF010000623.1 GCA_024998705.1 Nitrospira sp. | reverse complement strand
TTGAATTGGGTTGTGAGGCGGAAGCGAGGTTCCTTTCGGGGTTGGGCGGTGACGGCGGGCTGACTCGAGCGGCGCCCTTGCGCCCGAGGGTGGGTCCAGGCGGCGTCGTCCGTACGACGGCGCCTGAACGATGCCTTCAGCACCGCAGCCGATACCCTCGCGCGGGCCGACGCAGCCGCTCCGCCAGGCGAAAGAACTCCGGCAGCCAGGCGTTCCAGGCCAACAGCCGCACCACGATCCGCCGCCCCGTCTTCACCACCAGCGCCGGCAGCCGCATCCAAGAGTTCACGAAGCCGCGGAACTCCAGGCCCAACAGCCGCTGCTTCGCCGAGGGCGGCGGCTTGGCTTGCGCGCTGCGCTGGCGCCGCTTGTCCTGCGCCGGCTCCGGCAACGACAGCGCCAGCCAGGCTTTGAGATTCCAAGCCAGCGAAGTCATCACCATGTACGCTTCGTTGGACAACAGGTTGTCGACCGGCGCGTGCAACGCCCGGACTTCCTTCAACTGCGCGAGCACGTTCTCCTGCTGACACCGCTTGTTGGCCGAGAACACGATCTGCTCCGCCGCGCTCTCGCAGTCGTTGGTGAGGTAGAGGAAGTAGCGATAGTCCTCGAACAGCGCGCCCTGCCGCGGCTCGCTGACCTGCAGGTTCTTGCGGACGATCACCAGCCGATAGGTCGTGCGGCAGGCCGTCGGCCGATAAGGCCACTCGGCCACTTCCTCGTCGACCAGGCGGATGTCCTTGAACTGCCGCTGCTCGACGATCTGCTGCTTGACCCGCGCGGGCCGGGCCCGCGGTGGGCCGGAAGCCGTGGCTTTCGTCGGCCTTTTCAAGGGTTTCCAGGCCGTGTCCGGCAAGTCGTCGGCCTCCACGTGCTGCCCGGCGGTGACGTCCAGGCCGAACACGAACCGCACGTCCCCCTGGGCATGCCAACGATCGAGGTGCGCGGTCTGCGAGAAGTCCGTGTCGCCGCGGAGCAAGATCCGCCGGAAGCCCGCCGCGCGGCACAGCGCGAGGCACTGGTCGAACTGCTCGGCCGCGCCTTCGTGGCTGGGGCGGTTGCCGCTGCGGTTGATCAGCCGCAGCACTTCGCCCGTGTTGGCGAGCGTGAGCACCAGCGGATGATAGCCCCACCGGCCTTGATAGTTGAGGTCCACGCCTTGTTTACACTCGGCCGCGGTTTCCACCAGGGTTCCGTCGGCTTCGATCCGCGCTTCGGCGAAGAATTCGGGCGGCTGCTCGCTCCACACCTGGCGGCGGGCCACGTCGTAGGCCTCGTGCAGCGCTTGCACGTCGGCGCGGGTGAAGCGGCGGCAGAAATCGCCCGCCGTGGTCGGATCGGGAATCCGCTCGGCGCCCAACAGATCGAGATAGGCCTCGTCCTGCCGCCGCAGCTCGAGGTCCTCGAGCGCGCGCCCCGCGCAGAGCGCGTTGTAGGCCAAGTTGAGCACGTGGTCGCTCTCGTGATACGGCAGATGCACCTTGAACAGATGCAACCGCTCGTCGATCGCCTGCGCCAACGCGAGCCGCCGCACCAACTGCTGCACGAGCGCGAGGCCGCCATAGGACGTGCCTACGCCGCGGCCCGCCAACTCGAACTGCACCTGGGGGCTCTGCAGCACCGGCCGCGAGCGGTCGGCGGGATAGCGATTCTTGTCCAGCCGCCGCTCCACGCGCCGCTTGCGGTCGGCCAACCGCTCGTCGATAATCCGCTTCACTCGAAACTCCTTCGTCGGGGTTGCGGTTCATGAGCTTCGTACACCCATGTAACCCCGCCCACGCCCGCAGGATTTCGAGTTTTTTT
>JACOEF010000537.1 GCA_024998705.1 Nitrospira sp. | reverse complement strand
TGGTTGGTCGCCGAACAGTCGTTGCATATTCCCAGACTGCTCTCCGGCAGTCAAGCGTCGTCACATTTTATCGGGTCATCACGGATGCACCGTCCGGCGCTGCGCAATCGGCAAACTTGTTGACAAAGTTGAGATGATGGCATACACACAACAAGAGGAAAGCAGTCCGATCGGTCCAGGTCGAACAGGGGAGGGTCGCATGAGGCATGTGTGGAGGGCTGGGCTCGCGCTGATGAGTGCGATGGCCGTCAGCGGGTGCGTAAGTGACAAGAAATATCATGAGGCGCTTGCCGATGCCGACACCGTTCGGGGGGACCTGGAGCGGGCGCGGGCGCAGAAGAACGCGTTGGAGCAACAGGTCAAGACGCTCAAGGATCTCAACGCCAAGTTCGGTTCGGAAAGCCAGATTGCCCGCGATGAACTGCAGCGAATCCAGCATGGTCGGGACAAGGAGCGTGATACCATTGATGCCCGGACCAAGGAATTGGAAGACAAGGTCAAGCAGCTGACCGCGCAAAACCGGAGCGTCAAGCAGGAGTATGAGGAGGCCCGCCGGCATAACGAACAGTTGAAGTCGTTGGTCGCGCGCTATCAGAAGGAAATGAAGGAGCGTTCCCGGTCGCTGCCCTCGAACTCGTCGCGCTCGGAGTCGACCGCGCCGTCGTTAGGCGGTAGCGCATCCTCAAAGTCGGCCTCGGCAGCTGCCGCGTCCGGCGGACCGGTGGAGGTGGCCGCTCCGTCAGTCGCGCTGGTGAATATCAATAAGGTGGCCTCCACCGACCTGGTTCTCACATTGGGGATCAGCCAGGATGTGGCCGAGCGGATCGTGAGCAATCGCCCGTATCGCGTGAAGGGTGAGCTGGTGGCTAAGAATGTAGTTCCGAAGGACATCTTCGACGATATCAAGGATCGCATCACCGTCAGTCCCTAGTCGTGTCATGACCGTCCGCTCCTAGCGGATAGATCGGTTCGGAAGGCCGTTTGCCGTCACAGGCAAACGGCCTTCGTGTTTTCATCGCCGGTGCGCCCTGGTCTTGATCGGTTGGGGAGGCGTGCTGCATCGCAAAATCGTTTCCTGCTAGAATGGCCTCGTCGCTTGATGGTGAAGGGGCCTGTCCATGCGTCGCATCGGTGTCATTCTCGGGATCTTCGTGCTGGGTCTGGCCATCGCCGGCTACGTATTTTTCAACGGCGAGCGGAAGGTCCCGGTGCGCTATCGCACGGTGCCTGTCGAACGGGGTACCATCGTCTCGCTGGTCACGGCCACAGGGACGATCAACCCCATCACCACGATTCAGGTCGGGAGTCAGGTCTCGGGCATGATCGAGAGTCTCCATGCGGATTTTAATTCCAAGGTCAAGGCGAATCAGGTGGTGGCCCGCATCGATCCCTTCCCCTACCAGGCCAGACGCGATCAGGCGGTTGCGAGTTTGGCGAACGCCAAGGCGGCGTTCGATAAGGCGCGGATCGATCTGGCGCAACGGCGCCGGGAACTGGACCGGGCCAAGTCGCTGATCGGACAGCAATTCATCTCGCAGAACGAAGTGGACGTCGCGTTGACCGCCTCCGAAGGCGCGGTGGCGCAGCTCAAAGTCACCGAGGCTGCGGTCAAGCAGGCCGAGGCGATGCTGCAGGCGGCTGAGTTGGATCTGAAGTATACGGTGATCCGTTCACCGGTCGACGGGGTGGTGATCTCTCGCCTCGTTGAAGTGGGGCAGCGCATTGCAGCCAGTTTTACCATCCCCATGCTGTTCTTGATCGCCGAAGATGTGACGAAGATGCAGGTCGACACAAATGTGAGTGAAGCCGACATCGGCGGGATCGCCGAAGGAAAAGCGGCCTCGTTTACGGTGGACGCCTATCCCGGGGAGCAATTTTACGGCCGGGTGCGCCAGGTGAGAAACGCGCCGATCAATATCCAGAATGTGGTGACCTACGATGTAGTGGTCGAATTCGATAACCCGGCGTTTCGTTTGAAGCCGGGCATGACGGCGAACGTCTCCATTGTGGTGGCGAAGAAAGAGAACATTCTTAAGGTGCCGAATTCAGCGCTGCGCTTTACCCCGCCCAAGACGGTGCGCGATGAAAAGACGTTGGGCCGATCTGCCAAGGGTGAGGGGGATGGCCGTCCGACCGGAGGCGGGTCATCCGAACCCGCAACCCGTCAGTTCGCCCTCTGGAAGCAGGATGTGACCGAGTCTCTGGAGCGAATCCCGGTCGAGATGGGCATTTCAGACGGGACCTACGCTGAGGTCAGCGCGACTTCGATCAATGAGGGAGATCAGGTCATTATCGGGATCGACTCCCCTCGTGGCGACCGTAGGGGAGGCGACTTGCCCCCTGGATTCGGATCGGGGCACCAGCGCGGTGCTCGGCGTGATCGCGGGCTGTAGTGGAATGCTCACGGTTCGCTGGTCGGCGCTCCCTCCTGCACGGTCGCTTGTGCAGTGAGAGTCGCGCGCTGAACAGTGTGACGAGACATACCTTCTGAGCGGCGGA
>JACOEF010000622.1 GCA_024998705.1 Nitrospira sp. | reverse complement strand
CGTTGTGTCGATCACGGAGAAGCTGAGTGCCATCTCGTCTCAAGCCCCGCGTGACTGACTACCTATGTTTAGGCAGATCTGCATAAGAGCCGGGTCCGACAATGTCAGTCCGTAGAACACGCCGCTCCCCTTCATGAACAATACGCCGTGATGGTTATCATTTCAATGAGTTCCAAGTGCGGATTCCGTCCGACTCTTATGCGGTCAGGATCAGAGCCGCCCGTCGATGCCGGTTGCGACCTTTTCTTGCAAACTTGCAGGATGGGGGTGCTTTTAGGAATATCCACAGGGGGTACGGCTTTGCGCCTGGATGAAGCGACACGTACTCACCTATTCATGAATCCGAACCCGTTCAGGTTCGATGATCCACAACCGCCCTTGCGGAAGCTCATCTTTAAGAACTCGCAACGCGGATCGCAGCAACGCCAGTGTGTTTTCGATACTTTGCGTATGTGGACGCAATACCCAGATTCCATGGTGACTTGCGGGGGGATAGACGCGGATGTCGGAGAAATCGAGATCAAACATGACGAGAATTCTCTCCTCTGCCTGGGAAACGATAAACACTTGCGGATCTGGGCTCCCCCCCAGTTGCTCGGCAAGTACGGTGTGGACATCGTGACCGGCCTGCTGAAGCGACACCTCAGCATTGCGAGGGAGGTTCTCGTCGAGTTTGAATCGGATGAGCATCCTACGCGCTTAAGCGGGGATGGGAACGATACGCTCTCGCGCCAAGTCCGCTGCATAGCCGATGGCTGCGGGAATATGCTCAGGCCGAAGCGAGGGGTATTGATCAAGAATACGCTCAAGCGTTTCGCCTGCAGCGAGATTGTCCAACACCACCGATACCGGTATGCGCGTGCCTCGAAAGCACACAGCCCCATGCATAATTTGCGGGTCAGTCGAAATGTAGGGTTTCCAGTCCATCCTCATCCCTCCAAGTACGACCATCACTATAGCATTCTGCAACTTTTCACGCTCGGCAATTAAGATACTACTGGCGACCTTCGTTACCAAGGCCTGAACAGGCCAGCCTTTGAATTCTGGACCGGCAACCTCGCCATTACATGATCAGGGTGCCAGGAGCGCTCGTCAAACAATGACTCCCGACCTCTTTCTTTCAGCCCGCGCCCTGGTTAGGCAGTGTCAATCCAGGTCTTGTTAACTCCCTCATACTCAAACTCTGCTTGGTGCTTGGCATCATCGAGCGTCTGATGCCAAGTATCAGTGACAGCCTGCCACTCCGAGTCACAACCGAACAGATAGAAGCCGTCCTCTCCGGCATCCTGGCAAATCGCCAGCCCCGACATCGCGCCCATGAGCTGGCCGGCAGCAACCTGATTGCAGGCCTCCGTGAAACGATGGCGCTGGTCGATGGGTGAGTAACATATCACCCGCGCTCCTCCGACTATGCTGGGACAAGGATTCATACTCACCGGTGATATCTGAACTGCCTAACTATTAAGTCTGCGGCGGCCTACCAACGCAGCGTAGCACGG
>JACOEF010000257.1 GCA_024998705.1 Nitrospira sp. | reverse complement strand
ATCGTGATGGACCGGACGCCTGGCATCCGCGCGTCGTTGCACGACGTCGAAAAGACCCTCGCCATTTCCGTTGCGCTGGTCATTCTGGTGGTGTTTGTGTTTCTCAGGAATCTGCGCGCCACATTGATTCCAGCGGTGGCGGTGCCGGTGTCGCTGATTTCCACGTTTGGCGTGATGTATCTGTTTGGGTATAGCCTCGACAATCTGTCCCTGATGGCGCTCACGATTGCCACAGGTTTTGTGGTGGACGATGCCATCGTGGTGCTCGAAAACATCACGCGGTACCGCGAGCAGGGACTGTCACCGATGGATGCGGCGTTGCGAGGCGCCAAGGAGATTGCGTTTACGGTCGTGTCCATGACCCTGTCGCTGGTGGCGGTGTTCATCCCGATCTTTTTGATGGGCGGTATGCTCGGCCGGCTGTTTCGTGACTTTGCGGTGACGCTCTCGACCGCCATTTTGGTCTCGTTGGTGGTGTCGCTCACGACCATTCCGATGCTCTGCGCACGTGTGTTGAAGTCGGAGCCGACGGAGGCTCATGGCTGGTGGTATCGCACCAGCGAACGAGGGTTCGGCCTGTTGGCCGGCGGATACGCGACCAGCCTGGCCTGGGTCCTCCGCCACCCACGCACGATGCTGGTGGCGACGTTGGGCACGATGGCGCTGACGGTCTATTTGTATATTTTGGTGCCGAAAGGCTTCTTCCCGCAGCAAGACACGGGGCGCCTCTTTGGGAATATTCAGGCTGCGCAGGACATCTCTTTTCAGGCGATGCGGCAGAAACTCACGGAGGTGGTCGAGATCATCAAGAGCGATCCCGCCGTTGCGAGTGTCACCGGGTTTACCGGAGGCGGCGGCCATGCCGGCACGACCAATACGGGACGGATGTTCATTGCACTGAAGCCGCTGGAGGAACGCGGCCTCAGTTCGGACGAGGTGATTGGCCGCTTGCGCCCCAAGTTGGCCAAAGTGCCGGGCGCCCCGACCTATTTGCAGTCCATTCAGGATCTGCGCATCGGCGGCCGGGCCAGCAGCGCGCAATATCAATATACCCTGCAGAGTATGGATCTGGCCGAACTCAACACCTGGGCGCCAAAGGTCGAGGACAAGTTGCGGACCGTCTCAGCAATCGTGGATGTGAACAGCGATCAACAGGATCGAGGGCAGCAATCGCTGGTGGTGTTCGACCGGGTCACGGCCTCGCGGTTGGGCGTGAGTCCTCAATTGATCGATGACACGCTCTACGATGCCTTCGGCCAGCGACAGGTGTCGGTGATGTATACGCCGCTCAATCAGTACCATGTGGTGATGGAGGTCGCGCCGCAATATTGGCAGAACCCGTCAGCGTTGCGTGATATTTACGTCCGCTCGCCGAACGGCGCACAAGTGCCGTTGAGTGCCGTGACACGATATGAGCCGGCCAACACCATTCTCTCGGTGAATCACCAGGGGCAGTTTCCAGCCGTCACGTTGTCGTTCAACATGGCTCCGGGCGCATCGCTCGGCCAGGCTGTGCTGGCTGTGGACCAGGCGATGCATGATATCGGTCTGCCCGGGACTGTGCGCGGCACCTTTCAAGGCACGGCGAGGGCCTTCCAGTCGTCGGTCGAGAATCAACCCTGGCTGATCCTGGCGGCATTGGTCACGGTGTACATCGTACTGGGGATTCTCTACGAGAGTTACATCCACCCGATCACGATTCTCTCGACGCTGCCTTCAGCCGGCGTCGGCGCGTTGCTGGCCTTGCTCCTGTTCAAGACGGAACTGAGCATGATCGCGTTGATCGGCATCATGTTGCTGATCGGCATCGTGTAAAAGAACGCCATCATGATGATCGACTTCGCCTTACACAGCGAACGGGTAGCGGAAGGGAAGACCCCGCAGGAGGCGATTTACGAAGCCTGCTTGCTGCGGTTCCGTCCGATCATGATGACCACGGCGGCGGCCTTGTTGGGTGCGCTTCCGCTGGCGGTGGGCATGGGGGTGGGATCGGAGTTGCGACGTCCGCTCGGCATCGCGATCGTCGGCGGCCTGCTCGTGAGCCAGGTTCTCACGCTCTATACGACTCCTGTCGTGTACCTCTTCCTCGATCGCCTGCGACTTCGATGGGTACGAGTTCGAGGGGGCGCTCTGCGCCCTACCGCATAACGGGCTGACCACCGATTCTAGCCGTCTCCCTCCTCGCAATGACGGTCTCGCCTGCGCGATCCGGAATCCGATCATTCTCTTTTCGATTCGGAGTCACTAGGCTGCGCCCTCGACGTCACAGCCCTTCGGCATGGCCGGCCGCTGAGAGGGGCACGTATGCCGCACCGATTCGCCCTGGGAAACGATGACATGAGCGCCTCACCTCCGATCGACCTGGAACGGTTGTTTCACGAGCATCAGCGCGATCTCTTGGCCATGCTGCGACGCATGGTGGGATGCCAGGAAACGGCAGCGGACCTGGCTCAGGAAGCGTACATTCGTCTCGCCGATGTTCCCGCCTCACAGATCATTGTGTCCCCGCGCGCGTTCCTGTTTCGGACCGCGACCAATCTCGCCCTGGACCACTTCAGAAAGCAAAAATTCCGCGGCCAGCGGCAGACCTCGCTCGAAGACGCCGAGCAGGTCCCTACCGACACGCGACCGATCGATGCCCAGGCGCATGATAAGCAGTTGGTAGCCACGCTTGAAAAGGCGCTGGCCACGCTCCCGTGCCGTACCCGAACCGTCTTTGCCCTGCGGCGAGTGTACGGGTATTCCTACCAGGAAATTGCGACGCAGTTGGGGATGTCGGAACGCGCCGTCGAAAAACATCTTGTCAAAGCGATGACTTGCTGTCAGGAAGCGCTACTCTCCGAAGACCTGCCCGCCTGATGAGGGTGAGGGGGAAAAGCGCGAGCTGACACGTCGAATAGAAGAGCATATAGTGCGTCGATCGTTCCCATATTCCATGTTTTCCGAGCCGCCATGGGCCATCATGCGACCTGAAGATAGCCGTGCGTCAGGGCCATCCGCACCCCAACGATCCGATGCGCACCTGATGAAAGAAGCGACCGCCTGGTTTATGCGCCAGGCGGCCGACGATTTTTCCGACACCGACCGCCGTCGTTTGGACGTGTGGCGCGCGCAACGTCCGGAGCATGCGCGCGCCTACCGGCAGGTTCAGGCGTTATGGGATGTGCCTGAATTGCAGCAGGCCGCGGCCCGAAGCGTGGCGAGCGATAGGATCGAAGGGTTGCGTCGGCAGGCGCATCATTCCTGGCGCAGGGCCAGCATGGCGGCCGCAGCCGTCTTGTTGCTCGTCGGCATGGCGCTGTGGAGCGATGCGGTCTTGATGCGGCTCAAATCCGACTATTCGACGGGCATCGGAGAACAGCGGGTCGTGACCCTTTCTGACCGATCAGTCGTGACCCTAAATACCGACACCTCTATCGCGGTGCGGTACGAGCCCGATCGTCGGCAAGTGGACCTGTTGCAAGGGGAAGCGTCCTTTGCCGTTCAGTCCGATCCGGAACGGCCGTTTACCGTTGCGAGCCGAGGAGTCGCCACGACGGCCGTCGGTACCCAGTTTTTGGTCAAGGATCGCACGACGGACGTACAAGTCACTGTGCTGAGCGGTTCGGTTCTGGTTGCCGACGGGAAGGGACGTTTGGACCAGTCCGTTCGTTTGGCTGCCGGCGACCAGGTTGCCGTCGGGCCTCAAGGCGCAGGTGCGGTCGTTCGTGTGGATACGGCCGCCGTCGCCGCATGGATGCAGGGTCGCCTGGTGTTCGTGCGCACGCCCCTGGCCGATGTCGTCCAAGATCTGGCCCGCTATCATCGCGGGTATATCGTCATCTGGAATCCCGCCCTGCAATCGCTCCCAATCACCGGGATCTACAATCTGTCCGATCCATCTCATATCTTCACCACGCTAGCGGACACCTTGCCCATTCGTATGGTTCGGCTTACGGACCACCTGATCGTGATTCGCTAGTCGGCTGTTGAGGAAGGCGGCCGGCGGCCTTCTCGCGTCGCTCACTTCTTCGACGTACCGGAACCGTATGCCCCAGTCGGTCGCTCGCTGCGGCCTTGCTGGGCGACCGCTCTCAACCGCCAGCGGCGGATTGCGGCAACATCCGTGGCTCTGCCTGATCCCGCACTGCCGGCGTCCCGTTCAGATTTTCCATACCTGCAGCGATGAAATCCGAGTCTTCTTCATTCCGTCGGGGGGATTTTCTCTTTGTCATACGTCCAGACACAGGGAGAACAGAACGATCGAGGACAACGGGCTCCCTCTCCTTGATAGTCCACCGACGGAGGTTTGAATGCGGAACAGTGCCTGCGGCCGATGCGTATGTATGCGCTCATGGAATCGATGGCGTGATGTCGTTGTCACCAGGGATCTTCGGATCCTGCTTCTCGTCGTCATGCTGGTCGTGACGTCGGCGGGCGCCGAGCACGCATCCGCGCAGGGTGATGGCACGAGTGCCGGCGCGGAACCCAGACCGACAATTCAGTATCAGATTGCTCCGCAGTCGCTCAACACGGCGTTGCGCGACTTTGCGTTGACCTCCGGTTTGCAAGTCAGCTTTCCAGATGACGTGGCGGTCGGGCGGACATCGCGCGAGGTTGCAGGGGCCTATACGCCTGAAGAGGCCCTGTCGGAATTGCTGGCGGGAAGCGGACTCTCGTTCCGCTTTACCAGCGTCGATACGGTCACGTTGGAGCGGGCGCATCCTTCCGGCAAGTCCCAGGCACCGGCAGGGGAAGAACACCAGGCTGCCCCTGCGGCCGGGAGCACCCGATCAACGGCATCCTCATCCGGCGTGAAGCCCGTTGTCGTCCCGGAAATTGTGGTCAAGGATGTGCATGACCGGAACGAGCCGGACCAGGAACAGGTGAAGGAGATCGCTGGAACGGTCAATGTCGTGACGCGTGAGGAAATCCAGCGAGCCAGACCGAAAAACGCGGACGAAATGTTGCGACGAGTTCCCGGTGTCAATGTGCTGGATGAATATGGCCAGGGGCTCAGACCGAATATCGGCATACGAGGGATGGATCCCCGACGCAGCAAAAATATCCTGCTGATGTTGGATGACATCCCCATACAACCGGCCCTCTTTGGAGATGCGTCGACCTACTACATGGTTCCGATCGAACGCATCGATCATATCGAGGTGATCAAGGGCGGGGCGACGGTTCTCTATTCGCCGAATACCCAAGGGGGGCTGATTAATTTCATTCAGAAGCGGATTCCCACGAAGCCGACCTTCTCCACGACGAATACGTTCGGCAGTTTCAATCT
>JACOEF010000176.1 GCA_024998705.1 Nitrospira sp. | reverse complement strand
TCAGCCGGAGCGAAGGGCTTGTGCGCGTGCGTGGAAAAGGCCGGAAAGAACGGGTGATTCCGATCGGGAGCATGGCCTTGGAGGCGATCGATGCCTACCACGCGCAGATCCAGACGACGGTGCTGGGGGCGTCCTCTGGGCGATCGGACGCCGGAGCCGTCTTTCGCAATAGCCGCGGGGGCCGGTTGACCACCAGCACCATTGCGCGCATTGTGGCCAAATATTCGCGGCAACTGACTGGCGGCGCGGTTCATCCCCACACCTTGCGCCATTCGTTTGCCACGCATTTATTGGATGAAGGTGCCGATTTGCGCGCCATCCAGGAAATGCTGGGGCATGCCTCGCTCAGTACGACACAAAAATATACACATCTTGCGACGGACCAACTACTCGCGTTATACGATCGCACTCACCCTCGTGCCGTGAGTGCCACGGAGGCGAGCGAGTTTACCAAGCGGAAGGGGTCGCGATGATCATTCGATCCACCACGGTGTTGTGTGTGAGACGAGGCAACCAGGTGACGATGGGCTGAGATGGACAGGTCACGGTCGGCACCACGGTCATGAAGCACAATGCCAGGAAGATGCGCCGTATGCACAGCGAGACGGTATTGGCGGGGTTCGCCGGCGCGACGGCCGATGCCTTTACCTTGTTTGAAAAGTTTGAGGCCAAACTGGCCGAGTATCGTGGAAATCTGACGAGAGCCGCCGTGGAATTGGCGAAGGACTGGCGCACCGACCGCGTGTTACGGCGTTTGGAGGCGCTGCTGGCCGTGGCCGATCTCGATCACTCCTTCATCATTTCGGGAACCGGAGATGTGGTTGAGCCGGAAGACGCCATCCTGGCGATCGGATCAGGCGGGCCCTATGCGCTGGCCGCCGCGCGCGCCTTGCTGGGGCATTCCGAACTGGTTGCCGAACAAGTGGTCCGGGAATCCCTGATGATTGCCGGCGGGATCGACATTTATACCAACCAACAGATTGTGATCGAATCGCTCTCGCGTTAGGATCTGCCGCCATGACGACCGAAACGACCTCCCGTCCCGTCAACGTGAATAACCTCACACCCCGTCAGATCGTCGAAGCGCTGGACCGCTATGTCATCGGTCAGCAGGATGCCAAGCGCATGGTGGCGATCGCGCTCCGTAACCGCTGGCGTCGTCAGCAACTGGCTCCTGAGTTGCGTGATGAGGTCATGCCGAAAAACATCATCATGATCGGGCCGACCGGCGTGGGCAAAACCGAAATCGCCAGACGCCTGGCGAAACTTGCCGAAGCGCCGTTCATCAAGGTGGAGGCCTCCAAATTCACCGAAGTCGGCTATGTCGGTCGAGATGTCGAATCGATCATTCGTGATCTCACGGAGCTGGCCATCAGTTTGGTGCAGACCAAACACTTGGAAGAGGTGCAGGAGAAGGCGTCGCGGCTTGGAGAAGAGCGGCTGCTCGATCTCTTGTTGCCTGGTGCACCGTCGCGTCCGACGTCCCCTGGATTCGAACCTTCCGGGGCACGTGCCGACACGTCAGAAACCACAGAATCATCGGATGCCACGCGATCGAAGCTTCGCCTGCAACTGCGCGAGGGCAAGCTGGATCAGCGATCTGTGGAAGTGGAAGTGAAGGAACGGGCGTTGCCGATGGGGGTGATTTCCAATGCAGGCGGCATGGAGGATCTTGAAGGGAACCTGCGCGACATGCTGGGCGGTATGTTCCAAGGGAAGAAAAAGAAACGAATGATGAAAGTGCCCGATGCGCTCAAGCATCTCACCCAGGAGGAAGCCCAGAAGTTGATCGACATGGATGAAGTGGTCCGGGAGGCCATCACGAAGGTCGAGCAGACCGGTATTGTTTTTTTGGATGAGATCGACAAGATCGCCGGACGTGAACGCGCGATGGGGCCGGATGTCTCCCGCGAAGGGGTGCAGCGCGACTTGCTGCCGATTGTGGAAGGGTCCACGGTGAGCACCAAACATAGCGCCGTGCAGACCGACCATATTCTCTTCATCGCTGCGGGCGCGTTTCATGTTGCGAAGCCGTCTGACTTGATTCCCGAACTGCAGGGCCGGTTCCCGATCCGTGTCGAGTTGGCGCCGCTCACGAAAGAAGACTTCGTGCGCATCTTGACGGAACCGCGAGGGGCGTTGGTGCGTCAGTACCATGCGTTGATGGCGACGGAAGGCCTCACCGTTGAGTTTACGGACGATGGGGTGGCAGAGATTGCGGCAACGGCCGTGCAGGTCAACGAACGGACAGAAAATATCGGGGCCCGGCGGCTGTTTACGATTATGGAGCGGTTGCTGGAGCAGGTGTCGTTCGAAGGATCCGAGATGAAAGAAAAGAGGATCGTGGTGGATGCCGGGTATGTGCGGGAGCGCTTGCAGAATATTGTGAAGGACCAAGACTTGAGCCGCTATATTCTGTAAGCGGCTGGCAGGACGGGGGAAACGCATGAACAAATTGATCAAGAAGGCGGACGTGCTGATCGAGGCCCTGCCCTACATCCGCACCTTCAAGGGCAAGACGGTCGTCATCAAGTATGGTGGACATGCGATGACCGACGGGCCGCTGAAAGAGCGATTCGCCCAGAATGTGGTGCTGCTGAAGTATGTCGGGCTCAACCCCGTGATCGTGCATGGCGGGGGGCCGCAAATCGATCAGATGTTGGATCGACTGGGAATGGTCGCGAAGTTTCGGCATGGGGTGCGAGTCACCGACGCGGCGACGATGGAAATTGTCGAGATGGTATTGGCCGGCCGGATTAATATGGAAATTGTCGACCTCTTGAATCGACACGGCGGACAGGCAGTCGGACTTAGCGGCAAGGACGGCGGGTTGATGTTGACCAAGGCCCTGACGGCGAAGGCCTGGGCGGAAAGCATTGAAAAGGACCTCGACTCGGATGATGCGGATGCCGATTTCGGGTTTGTCGGCGATGTGAAATCGATTGACCCCACGTTGCTCTTGAAGCTCCAAGAAGATAATTACATTCCCGTGATCGCGCCGATCGGAACAGACCGGGAAGGCAATACGTACAACATCAACGCCGATCTTGTGGCGGGCGCGATTGCCGCAGCCTTTAAGGCGGAGAAACTCGTGATGTTAACCGACGTGAAAGGCATCCGCGATGCCAATGGGCGCCACCTACCGACGGTCTCCCGTAAGGATGTGCAGCGGATGGTGAAGCGTGGCACGATCAGCGAGGGCATGTTGCCGAAAGTGCACGCTTGTCTGGATGCCTTGGCCGGCGGCGTGGGGAAGGCGCACATCATCGACGGTCGTACGCCCCATGCCATTCTGTTGGAAATCTTCACCCACAAGGGGATTGGTACAGAGATCGTGTCATAACCTGTGCCGAACGGCTTCCCAACCATGTGCAGCCGTTGGTCGGAGCGCGGCATCCTGCGCCGCTGCCACGGTATCGTGCCGTGGCGGGAACGCACCCTCTGGTGCGTGCGGCTGGTGGCTTCCGGTTACGCCAAATGTCAGAAATCCTCATTCCCATCAAGCAAGCGATACGAGGGATACGTTGACTCTTCAATTTATGGGCCAAGTTGCCGCCGGCGAGGTGGCTACAGCCGCGTGCTTGGCCGGTGTGGAGCAGCATGGCGCATAAACGAACGACTGTGGGGACTGACGCTCGGCGGGCGATGAAGGAGATCTTCGCGCGCCTCGACTATGCGCGATTGGGGCCGATCTATTGCGACGAAGGCGGGGATGAATTTTGGGCGGCGAAACGCGGACTCTGTCAACGTCTTGGTCTGAAACTCGCGAAGGCGTTGGTGTTGCGACTTCGCCCGGGGGGTGCCAGTTTGTACGTGGGGGCCGGGGTGGCGGAGATTCCATTGCTCGCGATGGAGACTCTGGATCTCAGGCGACGCGCGGTTGCCTGCAATCTGCGGAAACAGGAAGTGCTGATTCTCAATCGAGCCTGCGGCGGGTTCCCGATACGATTTGAGCATCGCGATGCCGGTTCTGTGAAAGACCGGGTGGACCACCTCTGGCTGGTGAGTGTGCTGAACGATCCCGAACGGTTCCCGGAGCTGTCGGGGTTGTCGTACGGGCGTGCGAATCCAGTGACGTTCGATGCGCGCAAGTTCCTGCCGCAGCAGCGCGCGGTGGCCACATTGGTGGATCGTTGCTTGAGCCGATTGGTGATTCCGGGATTGGTGACGACCACGGTCGAGGAGGCGGTGTGGGTCGCTGAATGGTGTCATCGACGAGGCATCCGTTACCGCACCGACCGCCAGACATTCGCATCCCCGACGGTGGGTGATCCTATTTGTCTCATGCGGCTGGGGTGAGAAGCGAACGGCCGAAGGCGCCTGGGTGTGCGGATCGTGCTAGACCCAAAATCCGGGGCGAGGCTTATCGGGACCAAAGAGGTATTGGCGGGAATAGCGGATGTAGTTTTGCGCTGATTCTCGGATCCAGGCGAGTTCCTGTTCGGTAACAGAACGTTTTACTTTGGCCGGTGAGCCCAGGATGAGACTCTTGGGCGGAACGACGGTGCCTTCGGTGATCAATGCGCCGGCGCCGACTACCGAGTCTTCACCGATGACCGCGCCGTCCATGATGATGGCGCCCATTCCGACCAGCACACGGTTCTGAATGGTGCAGCCGTGCAAGACCACGTGGTGCCCGATGGTCACGTCGTCGCCGATGAT
>JACOEF010000164.1 GCA_024998705.1 Nitrospira sp. | reverse complement strand
TTTGCACCGTACCACCAGGGTCTGAGTCCCGCGGCCCTCCACACATTGATCGAGTGACTTGGAGTATTCCAGTTTCCCGTCCAAACTCACCGTGAAGGGAAAGTCGAAGGTAAAACTGATGAATTTGTATTGTCCTGGCTTGAGCTTCAGCTCGCGCGTTTCCGTCGTCCGGTAGGCATCCGAGGTCTCCGGGTCCAAAACCCAGAGCGGAGGCGTCACACCAGGAATTTGCCACCAGGATTGCGGCACCAACGGAGTCGGATCGATGGTAATCGGATGCTCGTTGCCATACGCAGGGGGAGGACCGGCCGCCATGAGCCGTCCCGATTGCCCGACCAGCAGTACGCACGCCAGCGCGACGATCCAGAAGTACACCTGCCGTCCGGCGAATCCTCTGTGCGATGATGAATACATCGGTCCTCTATTGCAGGAGTGGACTGACAGGAGCAGCAACGAACGCGGTCTTGAAGATTTCTTCGACCGGGTGGCTCTCCCATTCGGTATAGGTCGTGAGGCCGAGCGCGCGCATCACCGTCGCGCCCGTATCGATAATCGACATCGGCTGGCGAATCGTATGCCCAGCCTTGATGCCGACGCCGGAGGCAATCCAGGGCACCACCGGAACATTGCTCGCCTGCTCACCCGAGACTTCACCGTCCGAGAATTGCGTCTCTCCGAATGCGCTCAGTGAAGTGGCGAACACCGTGGTCCGCTTGATCAAACCATGTTCCCGGTATAAATCAAGCACCGTCCCCATCGCTTTATCAACCGTCTTCAGCGCGTCTTTGTACGCAACCGATTTCCAACCCTGCGCCTCTCCGGCGCGCCCTGGAGTCGGCAAATGGACCACCAGGAGATGAGGCAGCGACGGGATGGCATGGCCGTAGCCGGACCCACTCGTCGCCTTCTTGAAATAATCCCGGACATAACCGATCAACCGGTCAGGATTACATTCGGCTCGAAGCGGACCACACATTTGATAGTCCGTGTAGGGCTCCGGCTTCGCGAGTTGATACAACGACTCATCCATATAGAAAATGGCACTGTCCCTGCCGCCGCTCAGGTCCAAATAATCAAACACGGTCGGCGCGCGAGGATATCCACGACTAAATTCAAACACGTTCCACGTGATCCCGTGTTTGGCGACCGGCATGCCCGTCACCAGCGATGCCATCGTCGGCAACCGGCGCGCAGGCGCCACCGCCATGGCAGACCAGGTCACAGCCCCGTCCTTCACAAGGGACGACAAGACCGGCATCGCACCACTCTTGAGCGATTCCTGGCCCAACCCTTCCAACACGAAGAGAATGACATGCTCCGTGGTACCGACCTGAGCGGGAGTTGCCGCTTCGCCCCCACCGCGTGCTGCAAACGCAACGGATTGGGACGAGGGCGCCCCGAGTGCCAGCCCAAGGCCGACGACCATGCAGAAGGCTGCCGTGATTGTGATCATGCTGCGGATACGACTCATAACCTGCCCCACCATACGATCGTTCGGGAAGTGAAGAGAAAATACCTTAGCATGCTGTTTTCCGCGAAGGCAAGGCGCGAACCGCGCCTCTCATGGCGCCCGAGGGAGATCGATGGTATCCTGACCCGATCGGGCCAACTGCTCGACCCCCATGCTCCAACAGACACGCCGCGGTGGTGAGGCGATGCCCCAAAACCGTTTCGACAGCGGCCCGCGTTTCATTCCCGACACGTCCACACGAGCGCGGTCCATCCGCCCTTTTCTCGGCCTCCTTTTCATCACGTTCGCCCTGCTCCTCGCCTGCCCGCCCCCAAGCCAAGCCGAAGTTCGACTCGTCACCGGAACAGGCGAACATCGACTGAATGATCATGAAACCAAATCAGATGGGATCAGACTTGCCGGCGAGCAGGCCAAGAGACAGGCGTTGGAACAGGTCGCCTCGTACCTGGAAAGCGTCACGGTCGTGCGGGATCTCGATGTCACCCGGGAGGAACTCCGCAGCTACACCGCCGGAATGGTGCTCGTTCTCGATCAACAGGTGACAACCACGTTGGATGGGGAATTCGTCGTGGTCCGTGTCGATCTCACCGCACAGGTGGACACCGAGGAGGTCGCCCGGGCCATTGCGACCTTACGCCAGAACGAGGACGCGCGAGAGCAGTTGCTTGCGCTCAGACGGGATGTGGAATCGTTGCACCAGGAACTCGACGCAGCGAACAACGCTCTCGCCGCAGCCAACTCGCCCGAACAGGTCCAAACACTGAGCAGCGACCGGAACGAGTTACTCAACCGCGCGGAGTCTGATGCGATGGTCGCGCAAGCCTGGACCGACTGGGTATTACTCGCTCCATTCGCGCACCCCTCTCCATCGACGACCGGCCTCGCGCAAATTTACGCCTTACTTGGGATAGCAAGTCGGCTGAACCCCGACAATCCGCACCTGGCCATCGCGCAGCAGACCGTGGGGGTCAAAACCCCACCGGCCCCGCCGCAACCTCGGCGGCCGCCCGTACCACATACCGTTCCCTTCTTGCCGGGCTACGCGGTCGTCCCGCAGCAACCGGCCCAACCAGGCGCAATTCAAATACCGGCACAGCCTGGAACATCGCCACCGCAGGGGAGCCGCGGCACGATGCCGACCTATCGACAAGTCCCGCCGCCAAACGGCCGACCGATAGCGCGCACACTCCATACCTATCGATCGGGAGTCGACCAGACCGCCCCTGCTGCGGAACAACCATCGATCACTGCACCTCGCGGTACCCCGCCGGCGATTATCTACCAGGTACCGAAAAAACCGGTGCCCATCCCGGCGATCCCTTCGCAACATGTCCCCGGAAACGAAACCCATCAGGGAGGAACGCCGTAATGTGGCTGAGCGCCGGACCCCTTCGAGCAGGATGGTGGCCTCTCTGTGCGCTGCTGGTCGCATCGCCGACGCTGGCTGCAGATCTGACGGCACCCACGGTACGCGACCACGCCGACCAGACCTTCCAACACTTCCACACACGAGAGCAGGGGGAAGCGCCGACGAACACAGCTCACACCGCCCCGGCGCAAGCCATATCTAGCCCGGAGGAACTGCTGACCGGCCAGGGACAGGGCGACTTGAGCAAAGGCACACTCGTCTGCCAACGTGTCTCGGAGCTCGCCGCCCGAGCTGATATCGCCAAACAAATCCGGGTGCTGGTGAAGGAACATGCCACCGATCGCCTGCGTGAACGCACCGGTCGTGAGGCCGAACAAGACATCGAGGTCGTGCGGGAGGAAATCGTGCAGGAATATTTGCAAGGTGTCAGAGTCGTGGAACGCCGCACCGATGACACAGCGAAAACCTGTTCCGCAACCGCCGTCATGCCCAAGCCCCGCCCACCTGCGCCGACGTCCGCGGGCTCAAGCGCGCCCGATACAGCCACGCATCGTTGAACGTCTCTCCGGATCAAATCCGCAGCTCCTCCATTGAACTTCGCGCTCCGTTTCGGGTAAGACAATCTTCCCATGCCTATTGAAAACAATTTCCAGCACGACGAACTCTCCCGCAAAAATCCGGGCGACCGGCTGACCTACGCGGACTGGACCACGCCACTCGACGCCGACTCGCCAGCCTGGCAGGACGCGATGAGCCAACTCGGACAGAAGCTGTCACAAGCCGGTGTGCGACTGATCATGTTTCTGCATGGCGCCATCCCCGGCACTGATGTCTTCGGCTTAGGACGGCTCGATGCGGTGGGCGGACTCAAACGAGGCTACTCTCGCGGCATTTCAGGGTTGGATTCGCTCCTCTCGTTCATGCGGGAAGGCACGAATGGCATCACCCCGCTGCCGGGCGGCATGAAACCGCCGCTACCCAACGATGACACCACAAAAACCCTGCTCGACAGCCAGATCGGCGACGCGGGAAACTTTACGACCGCCACGGTCGACCAATGCCGAAAAGCCTTGAATCAGAAACTGGCCAAACCCATCGCCTGCATCCGGGAACTCTGGTCCAGCGAACACCATCACCTCGGCCGCGCTCTGGCCGCCTGCCGACTGTTGGACCGCTTGCGCGTCCTCGTCGGCGAGCAGCACCTGGGCCCCGGCGACCGTATCCTGATTCAAGCCCATGGCCAAGCCGGACTCGTCCTTGCGTTGGCCTCCAATCTACTCTGCCCATCGCCGATCACGGGACGAAAGACCCTCTTCGATCTTCTGCTCGCCGCAAATCCGCCCGCGCCGGATGCACAGGCCATTCAGCGCATCGACCCGTTATTGACCAACGGCACCTTGCTCAACGGCGTGGCC
>JACOEF010000501.1 GCA_024998705.1 Nitrospira sp. | reverse complement strand
GGCAGCCAGCTGCATACACCACTGACTGAGAGCGACGAGTGGTCTCCAGAGGCATCTTTGCCAGAGAACTGCCTAATCGCAAGAATGCCCCCTATCGAATGAACGCCGACACCGATCGTCAGCCGCGCCGACCGCAGGTTCGAAGGGAAGCATCATCACCCCATCTGCCATCTCATACACGGAGGTGCAAGCCTTTACGTAGGTCGCTTTAGTTTCTGCTCAAATCAACCGACACGAAAGAGTCAATGTGCGGTCCCGGCACGGATGGGGTGCATGCACGGTATAACACACGACCTTCCTGGCCTCCGCCCAGTGATTCAGCAGCCGGCTGAACCGCAACGACAGCTCCCTGTTTTTGTCCCGATCAGGGCGTGCCGTCCCCTTGCAAACCGTCATGATTTCACCTCAATGAGACGATCGGTAGCATGAAGCCTAACCTGGAGACGACATGCTAGAGATCCACCGCCTGCTTCAGCGCGTTCGTCAGGCTCTGTCCCGAAATCGACAAGGTCAGCTACCTGCCCCACCCCAGGGCAAGCAGACGCCCCCAGACCGGGATCCACGCGAAATGACCCTGTATGAAAGCGAAGAGAAGTACAGGAGCTTGTTCGAATCGTCGCGCGACGCGCTCATGATCTTGTACCCACCGAACTGGAACTTCACAGCCTGTAACCCAGCCACTGTCGAACTCTTCGGTGCACGAGACGCGGCGCACTTCACATCACTGGGGCCATGGGACGTCTCACCCGAAGTCCAGCCGGACGGCGAGGCCTCCATGGCCAAAGCGCCCAAGATGATCGGGCTCGCGATGCAAAAGGCCTCACATCTGTTCGAGTGGATGCACAAACGAATCGACGGGCCGGACTTCCTGGCAAGTGTGCAGTTGACCCGCATCACATTGAAAGGGACTGCTGGGTTGCTGGCGACCGTCCGTGACATTACGGAACAACGCCGCGGCGAGGTCGCCCTACGCGCCTACACAACGTTTCAGAAGGCCATACTGGATAACGCCGGGCATCCGATCATCTCCTGCAAACCCGACGGCACGATCAAAGTCTTCAATCCGGCAGCAGAAGCTCTGCTGGGATACAGCGCCGAGGAGATGGTCGGCAAACAAAGTCCGGCCGTCTTCCATGATTCGAACCAAGTGGTGGCGCGTGCACACCAATTCTCTCAGGAATTGGGCACCACGATCGCACCGGGCTTTGATGTCTTTGTCGAAAAGTGCCGGAGGAATCTTCCGAACGAACACGAGTGGACCTATATCTGCAAAGATGGAACGAGGCGGACGGTGCTCTTAAATGTGACCGCCTTGCGCGAGGCGGATGGCCGCATCGCCGGCTACCTCGGCATTGCCTCCGATATCACGCCGCTCAAACAAGCCGCTCGTGAATTGCTCGTGGCCAAAGAAGCGGCCGAAGCCGCTAATCGTGCGAAGTCGCAGTTCCTGGCGAACATGAGCCATGAAATTCGAACCCCGATGAATGGGGTACTCGGGATGACCGAACTTCTCCTCACCACCACCCTTGACGCCCGGCAACATCACCTCACAAAGACCATTCAACAGTCCGGTGAGGCGCTGCTGGCCGTGATCAATGACATTCTCGATTTTTCAAAGATCGAAGCCGGGAAGCTGAGGTTGGAGCAGGTCGACTTCGACATTCAGGAAACAGTCGAGGATGCGGTGGAACTCTTCGCCAACTCCGCCCAACGCAAGGGGTTGGAGTTGACCTGCCGCATGCCAGGGGTGCCTCTTGCCCTTCGCGGGGATCCCACTCGTCTGCGCCAAGCGCTGCTCAATCTCGTAGGCAACGC
The DNA here is from genome assembly GCA_024998705.1 of Nitrospira sp. Taxonomy (GTDB): domain Bacteria; phylum Nitrospirota; class Nitrospiria; order Nitrospirales; family Nitrospiraceae; genus Nitrospira_A. The sequence continues at coordinate 3,628 of JACOEF010000501.1, read as the reverse complement.
GATTAAGTTTACCCCGCAAGGAGAAATCAACGTTCACGTTGAAGTCACCGCGGAAACGACAGAGACCGTCACCCTTCGATTCGTCGTGAAGGACTCAGGCCTCGGCATTCCCGTTGACGCACAAAGCCGTATCTTTGAAGCGTTCTCACAGGCCGATGGCACCACCACACGCCGTTTTGGCGGGACAGGCCTTGGACTGACCATCGTCAAAGAGCTGGCCGCACTGATGCAAGGGCAGGTGGGAGTAGAGAGCCGGGTGGGCAGTGGCTCCACCTTTTGGTTTACCGCGGTGCTGCGACGACAGCCCCTTCCAACAACCCCCTCTGCAGACGCGGAACAAACCCTTGCCGGCAAGCGAATCCTCGTGGTGGACGACACCGCGACCAATCGTGACATTTTGCACGACCATCTCCGCGCATGGAACGCTCACGCAACCTTGGCATCCTCGGGGCAGGAAGCCTTGGACTATTTGGCGACCGCTGCGGATCAGCACCAGATCTTCGATCTCGCCATTCTCGATCTACACATGCCGGACATGGATGGTTTACGGCTGGCGCAACTCATTCGGAGCGACGAACGGGGGGCCGGCCTGCCCCTCTTGATGCTGACGTCAGTCGGACATGATGCCCATGCCCCTGGCGCACCGCATATAGACTCCTGGGTGACCAAGCCGGTGCGCAAGTCCCTGCTTCGCCGCTCCCTCCTTGGGCTGCTCCATCACATCCCACGGATGGCAGATCCACCGTCCGTGGCCCCAACAGTCAGCAACGCCTTTCGCATTCTCCTGGTCGAGGATACGCCGGTGAATCGTGATGTCGCCACCGGCATGTTGGAGATTCTTGGTCACCACGTGTATGCCGCAGAGAACGGCCGTCTCGGTGTGGAAGCCGCCGCACAGCAGCCGTTCGATCTCATTCTCATGGATTGCCAGATGCCTGAGATGGACGGCTTCACCGCCACCGCGGCGATTCGCCGGCAAGAAGCCCTTACGAGCACCCACCGCCATGTACCCATCATTGCACTCACCGCCAACGCCATGGAAGGCGATCGCGCCCGCTGTCTTGCCGCCGGCATGGACGACTATCTCACCAAGCCGTTTACCGTCGCGCAGATACAGGCTGTCCTCAAGGAATGGTTGACGCCACAATCCTGCACGACGAGCGAGACAGATCCGACCTCCTCCTCCCAGGCTACCGACGCCGAGTCACCGGCTGCCAGAGAAGAAAACCCGTCACGGCATGCATCGACAAGACCGCCTGGGATGCGATTCTGTCACTGCAACGCCCGGGACGGCCCGACATCTTATCCCGCGTGCTGGCTACCTACTTGAACGATTCTCGCCTGCTGGTAGAACAGATTCGCGCCGCCGTGCAGTCCCAAGATTCTGCCGCGCTCTCCCGGGCCGCCCACCGATTGAAGTCCAGCAGCGCCCAACTCGGCGTTTTGGCCACCGCCGCCCATTGCAAAGAATTGGAGACACTAGGACGGCTTGCTCGGATCGACGAGGCCGCGCACCTTGTGTCGCAACTCATCGAGGCCCATCAGCAGGCCTGCACGACCATCACCTCGGAACTGCACCAGCGCGCCGGCCGATAAGCCCACTCTCTGCACGGCTTTTGTGACTTGCGAACGCACACCAGCCGCGCTAGTCTGCACGCAGCCATGGCGACCTATGCAATCGGCGATGTGCAAGGCTGCTTTGCCTCGCTCAGACAACTCACAAAGACGATAGGATTCACTCCGGCACAGGATCGTCTCTGGTTCGTCGGGGACCTCGTCAATCGCGGGCCCGATTCACTCGGTGTTCTGCGATATATTCGCGGACTCGGGCCGGCAGCGGTCACCGTGCTCGGCAATCACGATCTGTTCCTGCTTGCCGTTGCGGCCGGCCTGGCAACCCTTCGGCGCGACGATACGCTGAGCCAAGTCCTGGACGCTCCGGATTGCGACGAACTCACGACCTGGCTCAGACAACAACCCTTGCTCTATCGAGAGGGCTCCTATGTACTCGTCCATGCCGGGCTCTTGCCGCACTGGACGATCGAGGAGGCCCGGCAATTGGCCATGGAGGCCGAAACGGCGCTGCGCGGAGAACAATTCAGCGCAATGCTACGCGCCCTTCACCCTAGTGGCCATTTGCAATGGGCTCCCGATCTGAGAGGCGCTGTGCGCGTTGCCACCATCACGAAAGTCTTGACCCGGCTACGAACCTGCTCCGACGACGGTGTCATGGAATCAACCTTCTCCGGCCCCCCGAAACTCACACCCCAAGGATTTCACCCCTGGTTCGATGTTCCGGATCGCCGCAATGCGACCGCGGCGATTGTGTTCGGGCATTGGGCCGCAATGGGCTTGCACCTCACCACAAATCTGCTCGGACTGGATAGCGGCTGCGTGTATGGGCGACAACTCACCGCGGTGCGACTGGAGGACCGGAAGATCTTTCAAGTGCGTTGTGAGGAAACGCGTGGAGGCAAGTGAGCCATCGGTTGCGTTCAGTTGGCCCCGTTACAGCAGTAGGCTGCTGCCGACCTACCGGTTCCTCCCAGGGCTGACTCCGCATCCCCGTCACAATCCACTGGGACATTCCTTCGGACAACCGGAACCGCTCCCGCGCCCGTGTGAACACGACCAGTGGTCGCACTCAAAGGACTATCTGTATGCTATCGATCTCTACAACTTCGGCTATTGGTGGTAAGCGCATGAAGTGTTGGAGGGCTTATGGCATGCGTGCGGACGCACAACTACAGCAGGCAACTTCTTCCAAGCCCTCATTCAGTTCGCCGCCGCCCATCTCAAGCGGGCACTTGGCCATGAACCGGCCGCCCACAACCTTGCTCGCTACGGGCTCCTACGCCTGAAGAACTGTCCCACACCCTACATGGGGCTTGATACCGAAACGTTCGCCCAGGACATCACCGTGTGGGGGGGTAACAAGAGCCGGCCAAACGTGCGTATTCGATTAGGAACCTACGGCAACGGGCAATCAGTACAAGGGACCTTGTGAGCAATCCCTGGCTCCTGTTGGCAGCAGAAACACAGCGTAACACCGTCAGCCGATAAGTCCACGTGGAGCAGAGACCGAAGACATGGCCCGAGGCGACGGGCAGGATTGATGCGAGACGAGACAGTAGCTGATCGTAGCTATGAGAGAGCGGCAACCGGCTAGTGATAACTTTCGGAGTCGGAAGGAAAGGTCCCCTGCTCAACTTCATCCTTGTAGCGGCGGAGAGCTGCTACGGCATCTACCTTGAGGTGGGCATAGGGTTTGACGAATTTCGGCACAAACTCATCGAATAAACCCAGCAGGTCATACAGCACCAGCACCTGACCGTCGCAATGCGGGCCGGCGCCAATACCGATTGTCGGAATCGTGAGCGCCTCCGTCACGGCCTTCGCCAACCCCGCGGGAATCGCTTCCAGGACGATCCCCATAGCCCCGGCGGCTTCCAATGCTTGCGCGTCTTCAAGCAGTTGCTGCGCCCGATCTTTGCCCTTCCCCTGGACCTTATACCCGCCGTACTGATGGACCGATTGGGGCGTCATCCCGAGATGCCCCATCACAGGGATACCGATCTTCACGATCGCGGACACACGATCCGCCACCGCCGCCCCACCTTCCAGTTTC
>JACOEF010000490.1 GCA_024998705.1 Nitrospira sp. | reverse complement strand
GCCTGCACGACACCTTCCGACGTCAACTTCTCATACCCGACGAAGGCCGTGGTGCCGACACGAGCGGCCAGTTCACTCAAAGCGGGGCGGGCCGTTTCACTCTCGAAGCCTCCCGTCTTCCTAGCGCGCGTGCGTTGCTCTTCGATGGCGGCTTCAAACCCCGTCTCATCGAGACGGATCTCCTGCTCACGGCAGGCTTCCGCAATGAGGTCCATCGGAAAGCCATACGTGTCATACAACTTAAACATGTCGGTACCCGAGAGCACGTTCTGACCGGAGGCTCGCACCTTGCTCAGCATGTCGTTGAGAATCGGTAACCCTTGGTCGAGTGTCGCGATAAACCGTTCTTCTTCGCCCCGTGTCGCTTCCGCCACCGTACCGGCTGCCGGACGCAACTCGTGATACGCCTCGCCCATATGATTCACGACCGTCGCCGTGAGTTCGTGCAGGAACGGCTCGGTAATTCCCAGCAATCGGCCATGACGGGCCGCACGACGAAGAATCCGGCGAAGCACATAGCCTCGTCCCTCGTTCGACGGCAAGACTCCGTCGGCCATGAGGAAGGTGATGGCACGCAAGTGATCGGCAATGACGCGCATGGAACGGTCGGCCTGCTCAGCCGCACCGTACTGCGCTCCGGCCCTGCCTGCAATTGCCGCCAGCAAGGGCGCGAACAAATCGCTGTCGTAGTTGCTGAGCCTCCCCTGCGCCACCGCCGTCAACCGTTCCAACCCCATGCCGGTATCGATACTCGGTTTCGGAAGCGGATTCAGAGTGCCCGCACTGTCACGATTAAACTGCATGAACACCAGGTTCCAGATCTAGATGACCCGGTCGCCTTCACCGTTCGGAGTGGCATCGCCCGGCACAGAAGGGCCCTGGTCGAAGTGGAGTTCGGAACAGGGACCGCAGGGGCCCGTATCCGCCATCTGCCAGAAATTGTCCTTCTCGCCGCAACGCACGATACGGCTGGGGGACACGCCGATCTTTTTCCACAAACGGTCGGCTTCGTCGTCCTCACGGAAGATCGTGATCCACATCCGGTCTTTCGAGAGCCCGACAACGGAAGTCAGAAACTCCCACCCGAACCGGATGGCGTCTTCCTTGAAATAGTCGCCGAAAGAGAAATTGCCGAGCATTTCGAAAAAGGTGTGGTGTCGCCTCGTATACCCCACGTTTTCAAGGTCGTTGTGCTTGCCGCCGGCGCGCAGACACTTCTGCACGGTCACCGCCCGGCTATACGTACGCGTCTCCTCGCCCAGGAACACCCGTTTGAATTGATTCATGCCGGCGTTTGTAAACAGCAGCGTCGGGTCCGCCTGCGGAATCAAGGGAGCGCTCGGCACGGCCCGATGTCCCTGCTGTTCAAAGTACCGGATAAAGGCTCGTCGCAGATCGTGTACACTTTGGCTCATAACTCGTCCAACCCCGTCTCCAAATCTACTTGAGTGACTTGCTGAATCGTATCGTCATCGAACCCGCGTTGTCGCAGACACCGGACCCATTGCACCGGACGCGTCCGGCTCGCACGCCCTTCGAGTGCCTGACACGCTAACTCCTGCTCGGAAATCGAACGATAGGCCTGCCGCAGCGCCCGCTCGGTGACGCTGGCTTCAAAACCGCGGTTAAGCAGTTCGGCCTTGAGCCGTTCGCGGCCCATCGGATGTCGCGACAGTCTCGTTTCCGCCCATCGAGTCGCATACGCCTGATCGTTGAGGTACCCGCGCTGCTGTAGCTCACGAACAATTGCACGCCCCTCTGCCCGGCTCGCCCCTTTCTCCTGCACATACCGCTCAACCTGGGCCGCAGTTCGATCGGTTCGTGCAAGATACCTCATGGCCAGCACGAGGAAGTCCGGCGGTGATACCTTGCGCTGCCGGGGGCTGCGTCCTGTCGGCACTGACACCACCTATGTCGTGACCCTCGCGCTATGGCCGCGCTTCTCGTCCTGACGACTCTCGGTTTTCCGTTCAGGCTTCTCGTCCTTGGCTTCCTTCGCCTCGACCTTCTTGTCGGTACCGCGGGAAGGCAGACCAGCCAGATCGCGCACCTTGCCCTCGATCTCTTTGGCAATGGCAGGATTGGCCTTGAGAAAATCGCGGACAGCCTCACGCCCCTGCCCCAATCGTTCCCCTTTATAGGAGTACCAGGCGCCGGCCTTCTCAACCACCCGCTTTTCCACCCCGATATCAACCATTTCACCGGATTTCGAAATCCCTTCGGCAAACATGATATCGAATTCCGCCTGTTTAAACGGCGGCGCCATTTTGTTCTTCACGACCTTGACCCGCACGCGACTTCCCGTCACATCCTGGCCATCCTTGATCGACTCGATCCTGCGGATGTCGAGACGCACCGAGGAGTAAAACTTCAGCGCGTTGCCGCCGGTTGTGGTTTCGGGGTTACCGAACATGACGCCGATTTTCATGCGGATCTGGTTGATGAAGATAAGAGTGGTCTGCGACTTGGAGATCGCCGCCGTCAGCTTTCGGAGGGCCTGTGACATCAACCGCGCCTGCAACCCCATATGGGCATCGCCCATTTCGCCTTCGATTTCCGCGCGCGGCACCAGGGCCGCCACGGAGTCGACCACAATCACATCGATCGCGCCGCTGCGCACCAGGGTTTCCGCAATTTCGAGCGCCTGCTCGCCGGTATCCGGCTGCGACACCAGGAGATCGTCCGTCTGCACCCCGAGTTTCTTCGCGTAGGTCAGATCCAACGCATGCTCCGCATCGATGAACGCCGCCACACCGCCGGCCTTTTGTGCCTCGGCAATGGCATGCAGGGTCAACGTCGTTTTACCGGAAGACTCCGGGCCGAAAATCTCAATCACGCGCCCGCGAGGAAATCCCCCCACACCAAGCGCAATATCCAACCCTAATGAACCGCTGGAGATCGCCGGGACATCGGCGGGCCGGTCGTCGGCACCGAGCTTCATCACTGCACCCTTGCCGTACTGCTTTTCAATCTGAGCCAGGGCCAGGTCCAACGCGCGTTTTTTCTCGTCTTTTTCAGTCATTTCAAACTCCTTCTCGAAGCGTGACTCGTGAAGCGGTTCTGATATCGAACGCTGTGGGAGACAACGCACCAGCCAACGCTGAGTTGACCGAACGCGAACTGGACCGGGGTCAGTCTCTCAGAACGAAATGAATTGCGCATTATACCGGAGTTAGCAGGTAGAAACCTAGTCTGCAGGAGCGGCCCTGACGGTGGCGCCAGAACGGGTAGAAAGGGCTGCCCGCAGAGGCGTCACCCGCCCCAAGCAAGGGGGACGGAGTCCGCTCCAGGCACAACCATGGATCGTTCAGCTGGATGAATCGTTCTTGGCAGGAGGGGGCAGCAGTTGTTAGGCCGCGGCCTGACGATCGAGTTGCCTGCGAATAGTCGTGGCGAGCAATCGATACTGCTCAGCAACTGTGAGAAGGTACTGCTTCCTGGTTCCATCCGGCGTGCGTTCAACCGCCTGGAGGTGTGTGCGCGCGGCGCTTTCGTACACCAGGGCCAAGGCCGACTGAATCTGAAGTTGCCGAGACCGGCGGACACGAATCTGGCCGTGCAGCGGCGCCGTGGCGACCACCTGAAGAATCGCCTGCGCCCGATGCAAACTCGTGTGGCAGGCCATCACCGCCTCATATCCCTGCCGTGCGACCGCCTCTCGTTCGGCCGGGTGGCCGCAATAATGCTCGACGAGGTCGATCACCTGCTCCACATTGCCCCTGTCATAGAGGGCGCAATGAATCCGATCCTGAAACAAATCGTTGAATCCGTTTCCAATCCGCTCGCCGACCAGCAGCGCCCCGCAGGCCATGGCTTGGAAGGTGCGGAAATTCACGTCATTGGCTGCCGATTGATTCAGCACCATCAAGGAACGATTGAACGGCTCACGATACGCCCCCGCCCCCACCGCAATGGGATACCGTCGTTGCAGGCCCTCGATCAATGCGACACGCTCAGGATTCCACTGCCGGTTGAGTGTGCCGACAAACGAGAGGGGCGTATCCCGTAGGCAGCCCGAATCACCATCCTCGGGCACATGGCAGAACAGGGGCTGCCACGACACAATCTGCCGGTCCGGATCCACTCGATACCGGGAAACCCAATCTCGTTGCGCCACACAGATGACATCGAACACCGCCGCATACTGCTGATGCCAACTGGCATGGAGATGGGAATCGATCGCATACCACACCAGAGGCACATCCAGCGCCTCCAGCCCCAACAGCTTCGGCGGCCCGCTATCGTCCCCCACCACAACCAAGTCGGGAGACCATCGTGCCGGAAACTGCACTGAAAGGCTGTGCATGCTTTCCACATACGGACTCAGGACGAAGTCCGCCATGGAATCGTAGGCGGCCCATTTCACATCGTGGCCGAGCTGCCTAAAATCCTGCAGAAAGAACGGATTCCCAAGGTGAAGAATGTTCATACCAATACCGACCTACCCGGTAGGTCCATTCCATACATCGGTGTATCGGTCTGATAACTTGATGAAATCTTGGATTCGGAAGGGAAACAGGGAGGTGGTGGCGGAGGGATCACCGGCTACAGTGTGATGCCGACCAGCATCCGGCAGAGACGTCCTTTCACCAAGGACGCGTTGTGCATAACGAGAGACCGCAGCGTTAGGCGTCTTGCTCGGATGCTCCCGACCCATCACCGCCGGTCTGTCGTTTCTTCAACCATTCGATCAACTCAGTGCGAAGGGTGCGATGAAGGCGTTGTTGGGCTTCAAGAGGCAGGCGAATAAACTCCACACCGAACTGATGACCCCTCACCTACTTAATCGTGCCGAGGTCGATGGGCAGTGCCGGTGGTTGATGGTCGAGGAGAACACTCACGCGCACGTCACTGCCGCAAAGGACCTCACGATCACAGGTCACCGAACAGCCCTTCAGCGACGGATTGGTCAGGACTCCTTCGCCGACGAACGGCGCCCCACCGAAAATGACGGGATACTCGAGTGGAAACCGGTAGTACGTTCGAACATACCGACGAGGTGCCATCACATCCTCCCTGTGAGCGGATGGTACCTAGACCGGCCCTGCGATCGATATCCCACCTTGGGAGGGTGAGACGACAAGTCCCCCCATGCCCCACCTTGTTTTGCCATCTGGATCTGAGTACGCTTCGGGCCGAACACTCGAATCAAAATCAGGGCGTTTGCTCCGGAAAGAAAGGGCGCTATGCGCAAGTCTCGACACATTGTGATCTGGTTGGCCGTAGCCTTGATGTTGCAGGGCTGCGTCGGGTTCGGGGCGTGGACGCTGGGCAGCCGGAGTGAGCCCAATGCCCATCCCAAGATCGGTCAACGCAAAGGCGCCATCGACGTGCGCACAGGCCAATCTGCCAACCAATCTGAAGGAACCCTCAAGACAGCTGCGGAACTGCGCGCACAGTGGGGCGAGCCAGACCGTATCGAATCGGGTGAACCAGGCACGGAAGAATGGATTTACAAGACCGATGGCCTGCGATGGTCAGGGCTCGTATTGTACGTCGTGATTATTCCCCTCCCTGCCATGATTCCAGTCGGCTCACAATATGTGTCGCTCCTCATCCATGACGGCCACATCGAGAGCGCCACACGGACGGATTGGGCGTTCAAGGCCGGTGCCTACTGTGGCTTCTTCGGGATGATGTACGGAGGGTGGGGTTGCGGGACGGGTACGTTTGAAGAAGAAAAGAATCCTGAAAATCTGCAGTCACTCTCGCCTGGCCCTAGCAGTAAGCAGGGTCGGATGTAGAGTGTCGGCGGGTTCAAACGGCCCCTTGGCGCAGCGCAAGGATCAGCGTTAGAGAAGAGAGCTGCTGCATGATACCGCCATACCGGTCAGCCGGTCATGTGGTCGGGCATGAGTGTCGATATATCGCGCGCGAATTAGCCTGAACGGAAAAACAGGCCGGAGTCCGCCGCTAGAACCCGAGTTCTTTTTCGAGGTCGGCCTTCTTCTTATCAAACTTCTTTTGTTCCGCCTGGCTCTGCTCCGAGAAGGCTCCCTTCACCTTCTCACCGGACTTTTCCAACGCACGGCTGGACTCTTCCATCTTCTTCTTCACCTGCGCAACTTTGTCTTTCGCCTTCGGCGAGCCGGCGAACTCGTAATACATGAGGGCATTCGTCTGGGTAAACGTCGAATCGGAACGTGCCGTGATCGTATCGCCTCGCTGCTCGGCCCGTTCCCGCGCCATCTTGTCGCCGGCCGGTAGGAACTTCATCCACCCAGCCGCAGTTCTGAGTTTCTCAAGAGACTGGGTCGTGGCCGTAGCCACTGCAACCGCACTGCCCGAGAGCCCCTTCGCATCCTGCTCTTCCGCTTTCATCAACCGATCGGCCGTGCCCGATGCCATCTTCTGCAAGTCCTGACGATAGGCCGGGGGTGAGACGTAGGGTTGCCGCTCCCCGGTGTTCGGGTCCGGCGCGCCAGAACGGCCTTGATCCACCCCCCAGGCCGCCGTAAAGAGCGCGAGATCGTCCGGTTTCGCCTGCAGCGCTTTCATCATCACACGATTCGCGTCGGCATAGTCGCCGATTGCGTCATAATAGCGAAACGCCGAGGTCTGGCCATCGCCCCGAACCGGATCGGCGGAGTACCAAAGCCCTTTCGCCTCGGCGGCCTTGGCTAAGTCACGGCCCAGTTTCGGCACACCGGTTTTGGCATGGGACAAAGCGGTCTTGTCGTAACGATCAAGACACTCATTGCCGAGAATGGATCGATACGCCACGAACAGCTCGGCCGGCCGGCCGGCCTGTTCGGCCTTCGTCAGAGCGGCAACCGCTGCCTTAGCACTCTTTTCCTCCTCATCCCCTAAGCAGATATCGTCGGCGTGAACCGGGGACACCGTCACGGTAAGCAGCAGCAGGGCACCGCTCAGGATTCTGACCCTACGCATCGCGCACCTCCCCTATCGGCCGAAGAGACCTTTGAGCATCTTGTTCACTTCGGCAGCAGGCGTCTCGCTCTCCTGGCTCTTGCTCCCGCTGCTGCTCTTAGACGACCGTTTCTCCTTCGCCCGTTCCTGCCCGGCCTGTTTCATCATCTCTTCGATATTCGGCATGCCGGCCTGCCCCATCATTGCGCCCATGTCGTTTTTCGTCGCACCTGCAGGCACTTCGAACAGCGCCGGATCCTGCTTCTCGATTTTCAGGTTGGTCAACTCACTGGCCATCCGCATCTTCCTGTCTCCGTCCTTCGCGAGGAGATCCATTTTGACCGTAACCCCGTCTTTCGTGGTCCAGAAGAAACCGCCGAATTTCGACCCGTCCGACCTCGTCGCAATGATCTTCGTTTTCGTGGTCTTCATACCGTTGACGGTTTCTTCCCCGACCACGGTCTGCTCCTGAATGTCGAAGCCGCCCATATCGGACGCGTTCGACTGATCCATGGGCATCTCCATATACATGTCGCCCATCACCTGCCAGACAACCTTCTTGTCCTTGCGGATGATGGTCACGCTGCCTCCCGCCCCGCCCATTTCCATCCGCTGCTTCATGGGGGCGTGATAGACGCGAGACTTCATCATCATCCCACCTTCGGTTTCCATCGTACTGTCCGCAGAATATTCCACCGTCGGCTCCGGTGGCGGCGCGGCCGTGACCGTCAGAGGCACAAGAACCAACGAGACCAACATTGCGGCAGATCGAAACAGCATCATGGCCTAACCTCCTGGTGGACCGGATGACCGTCCGGCGGGCACAGAGGCTAACGTTGTTTCACGGGCGAGTCAATATGGGGGGATACTGTCCAGCACTTTAAAAAAGTCCGCTTCCTGCCACACTAGAACCTATCTCAAAATCGACTTGCGAAGATCGAGGCACGTCACTTTATGGACCTTAGACCTGTGCAAACTCAAGAATCCTTGGAAATATCGTTGCCCACGCCTTGGAATTCGCATGACTGCTGCCCGATAGAACGGCGGTGTTCAATTTTGAGATAGGTTCTAGAAGGGAAGGCAAAATTCTGCTGCAAATTGAATACTGCTCATGCAAAGGTTGGCCCCTTTGCCTTTCTGCCTGGGCCATCTCCTTCAATCGGTACACCTTCTCAAGCGAGATAACACTCTCACGACACGCCTGCAGGTCCGACTGTCATATCCCTGTAATTTTCATCATGCGAACCAGCCAGCAGGGGTACCTCAGGCATGCAATACCTTGAAGCACCAGGGTAGAAAGATG
>JACOEF010000621.1 GCA_024998705.1 Nitrospira sp. | reverse complement strand
GGCGAAGATGATCCACTCACGGGCCATAGTCGCCCTCGGAGGAGGCCATAACGAAGGATAAGCCTGGAGACAATCGACAGGCGGTTACACGGAGGTTTTGGCGGATTCGATCTCAGTTGCCGTGATCAGGCTGGACAAGTAGTCCGCCACGAAGGTCAAGGCTTCCTCGCGTCCGTCGGCACGTCGGCCTTTTTCACGCCGCTGTACGGAGAGCTCATGATCCAAGTCCGATTTCACTTCCGTGAGGACACGTTGCAGTGTCGTCGGAGTGATGTTGGCATCCATGTCTTCGAGCTCCTGGCAGCGGTCCAGCACCCAGTTCAGGCCCTCGATCCGCCCCGCATAATGTTCTTGCTCGGCGGTGTCGATCCGGGACATCGTGGTCGCGAACGTTTGGGCTTCGTACACCAGATTATAAAAACTCGTAACAGCGCGTTGTAGCGTGGGATTCATAGTGCTCCTTGGCTCATTAAGAGGTTCTCGTGATTATACCTGAGATTGGGGGGCCGACAAGGTATTTTTTTGTTGGGCTGTGACTTACGTAAACAGGAGGGAATGAAACTCGTTCATGAATACATAGTACAGCGGGGCAAAATCTTTCAGGCTGTCTGGGCTATTCTCTTTCAGCCGCTTGAAGAAGAACACCTGCGCACGTGGATCCAGTTGTTCGAGCAGGCGGCTGAGCTGTGCCATCGAATAGCTGCCGGCTGGAACGCTCAGGATGTAATGAACCAGTCGCTCGACAAACTGCTGGTCGACATATTCACTCGTCAGTAGACCCTCGGGAATCTTGCCCGAGGCGAGATACTCGTCCAAGGGGATCGCTTGTGCTGCAAAAGGAATCGACGGCTGCGGACGTGAGGTCACGCTGAGGTTCCCTGGTTGATGAGAATAGTGCGGAGCGTCATTAAGATCACTCTACTCAAGCTCAGAAGGTCCGTCAAGTGGATAGAAGTAGCAGACAGGTCTGAGTCGAAAGGCTAATCAGCATAGGGAAGAGGGGCCACCCGTCCATTCTGCCGATGGTCCGTTTTGATGGCGGCGTACCCCAGGAGTCTACGTAGATGGAGGCAAAGATGATATTTGTGACTGGCGGCTTGACAGTCTTTACGCATGGCCGGTAGAATCCCGCTTCTTCGGTCGGTGGATGCGGGAATAGCTCAGTGGTAGAGCATCGCCTTGCCAAGGCGAGGGTCGCGGGTTCAAATCCCGTTTCCCGCTCCAATTTACACTCCTCATCAGCCCCCTCTTCATCCCTGGGGCGCTCCGTAACGGCAGCGTACTTCAGCTGACCCCAAGTCGGAGCCGCTTTTAGGCCACCGGTGTCATCTACCTGCTCAGGTTTCCTGTGTGTGGGTGGGAGGCATGCCGCATGGCCCATGTACTCTTCCTTCCTGTCACACATCTTTTCCTGTGCGAAGTTCCGGAACGCATGGGCATCAACGGCCACTATGGCTGTCGTGCGGGAGTGGTCGATGGTTCCAGTGTGTGGAGCCTGCGCAGGAGGTTTGCCGCCATTGTGTGGTCCTCGGCTGTGAATGGGGCGTGGCCGAATCGAACTTGTGTGTACAGTTGCGTGAGGGCGTGAACCGTTGGCGAGGCCTCCGACCAACGCTCCTGCACTTGGTGAAGCAACTCTATGGATGTGGTGCTGGCTGATTTCACAATGCCACGTTTGGCAAGGCAATCCAACATGCTGGTGTAGAGCATGACGACGGCGCGTTGATGGGATGAAAGGACATCCGGCTGTGACGCCGTGTTTCGAGCAGATCGTAGCAGCAGTGTTCCTGCATAGGCCACGCCGAATGCCAGGATGATGAAGAGGGCGGTTTCCGGGACGCCGCCTCGTGTGAGGGCGGACATGAATTGCGTGAACGTCGCCGAGCTCCGTGCGGAGAGGGTGTGGAGGAATTCGGAGAGTCTTGTCCGAACGGCGTCTCCACTCTCCCGAATGCCTTGCACGACCGTGAGTTGATCGTTTGCGTTGAAGTGGACGAAGAGGCGATCCCAGTGAAGGCGGACCGAGTCCATCATCTGCCCTGCGGATTGCCACCAGGTGTGCCCAATGCTCTC
>JACOEF010000163.1 GCA_024998705.1 Nitrospira sp. | reverse complement strand
GGGAGTATAAACAACGGTCCTCTCCAAGAGGCGAACGATTTGTTCCTTTCGATTCGTTTATCGCCTACATGGCCTCCTGTATCGCAGCTCATGCGGCGACGAATGAGTATGCCGTAGACATCTATTGGGATCGTCGCCCAGAGCTGGATCAACTCAAGGCATCGTTTGATGAACACATCGCCCGCCAATCCGCCACACAAAGATATCGAAATGTGGCTGAGCTTGTGTCGTTTAATGGGCGCGCAAAAAATGACTTGGCGTTGATTACACGTCTGGCCGGGGTCCTTGCAGGCGATGTTTGGAGATACTTTGAGTCACACGGCCCCAAGATATGGACTGCCCTCGACGTTACAGGCCTGCCGGGGGAATATGATCCGCACATCACCGTTGATGATCCCGACGTGACAGGTCCTCCTTGTGTTGCCGTCTTCATGGAACGACTCATTAAGGTAGAGCCCGTTCGGACCTCGACCACGACTATGTTGCAGGGGTATTACAAGCGATTCCTAAAAAATGAAAACAAGGAGAACCTAATTTCGTTCGGAGATCCTCATGGACGCCTGGGAATCATCGGTATAGTCAATGGTCACCACTGGAAGATCTATCAATTGCCAGACTAAGAACGTGGCTCCTTTCGCGTAGCACATGCAGTGCCCATAAGACGTGATAAGATAGACTATCACGAACTACGAATAGGGCTGCCGGCCGTGCATCGAGAGTGACACCGGTCGCAGTGAATAGGCTGGGGGTGAGGATGACTCTGATGGATGATCGGTGGACTCGAATCTGTGACCAGGTGGTCCTGACCTGTGCTTCGCCGCATTCGCAACGCGCATACCGTTCGGCTGCAGCGGCCTACCGCACATGGGTGTCTCGTACGAAGCAGACGCAGTTTTCGAAGACGACGATCCTGAAGTATCGGGACTACCTCAGTCTGCAGAAGAAGCTCGCACCGAAATCGATCAATCTTCATCTGACGGTGCTGCGTCGCCTGGCTCAGGAAGCGATGGACGAGGGAGTCATTGATTCCGCGACTGCGACCGGCATTCTCCGGATTCCGATGGTTCCCAATCGTGGGGTGCGCGCGGGCGTGTGGTTGCCGCGTGAACAGGCGCTACGCATTCTGGCCCGGCCGAACATACGCACGGCCGTGGGGAAGCGGGATTATCTCGTGTTGATGCTGATCCTGCGCTGTGGGCTTCGGCGGGCCGAAATTGCTCACTTGGATGTGAAGGTGGTGCGAGAACACGACGGCCGTTGGGTGCTGGCGAATCTGCGAGGCAAAGGGAAACGGCTTCGCACCCTTCCCCTCCCTGGCGTCGTGAAGAATGCCTGGGATCGGTGGGTCGAGGCGGCCGGGATTGACTTCGGCCGGGTGATTCGGGCGATCAATCGCCATGGGCGTGTGTGGGGCACGGGTGTGACGGAGGATACGATCAGGCGAATTGTCGGACGGTACGCACAGCTGGCCTTGGGGAAACATGTGGCGCCGCATGACCTGCGCCGTACCTTCGGCCGGCTGTGTTATGCGCTTACCAAAGATATGCGGGAGATCCAGCAGCTTTACGGCCACAGTTCCGTGATGACCACCGAGAAGTATCTAGGCGTCGAGCATCACCTCGTGGATTCCGTGACTGATCGCTTGGGGTTGTCGTGAGTTCATCTGAAGTTGAGCCAGGGAGGGGGAGGCGAAGCCGGATACCGGATTATTCGATCACATCAGCGAATCCGCAATCCGCTTCAACCACACGGACCCGCCTGAATGCTCCGCCGTGAACGTCTAAGGCGTGGCAACCGCAGATGTTTATTTTCTATGGATACAAAATAGGGTAACCGGCATGCCCCCTCGATTCCGCCGCGCTCGCTTGTGGGAGGGCTCCAATTCTACTCGTACGTGCTGCCCGAGCGCCGCCGCGATCTTCACCAGCGCATCCAGGGAGAACCGCGACACCCGTCCGCGGAGGAGATCATTCATCCGCGGCTGCGTGACCCCACATTTGGTGACCGCTTCCACCTGTGTTCACTCGTTCACCTCAATGATCTCCGTGATCTGCTGCATGAGACCGGATCGCGCACGCAAATGTGCCGCCTGCTCGGGCGTATCGGCCAATGCATCCCACACACTCTCGAAGCTCTGGACTGCCTTACCCATAGCTCCCTCCTATCAATTCAGCGTACCCTTTCCTTGCCTCCTCGACATCGTGCGGGCTTGCCGCCCGCGTTTTCTTCTGGAACGCATGCAGCACGTATACCGCCTCCGCAAACCGGGCCACATAGATCACACAATAGGTGCCGGACTCGTCCCACACTCGAAGCTCTTCGACTCCCCTCCCCACCGATGGCATTGCCTTGAAATCCGTTAGTTGCTGGCCGTGCTGCACCACTCCAGTTGATAGCCGGTGTCATGTCGAGCATGCTCGGAAAACTGCCGGATACATTTCAGCGAATCCCCGAAAAAGCGCCGTGGTTGCACGGAGGTATTGTACCCATTTGGATATACTTCGGCGACGCCCACGAAGCCCGATTACGTCCAGATAATCGAAAACCCACGTGAAGAATCCTGGACCACCATATCAATGGTTGAGCGCATCCGTTCCACATCCTGCCGTCTATGGGACACCTTAAGAACGTCGACGAGGTGCCTGCGCCCCTTCTCACTGGATCACGTGTTGGTTCCACTTGCAAATTCACCACAAACAGGTGAATATCTCTCCATGATCAAGAGAAATATTGAGCAAGCGATCCACTCGGCCATTGCAGACACGCCGGTCGCGCTGCTCAACGGCGCTCGGCAAACTGGGAAGACCACGCTGGCCAGAGCGATGGCCGAGAAGACCGGCGCGGAGTACTTCACGCTGGATGATGCGGCCACGCTCGCACTGGCAGCGAGTGATCCGGTCGGCTTCATCCGCAACCTGCATGGCCCAGTCGTACTCGACGAAGTCCAGAAGGCCCCGGATCTCTTCCCTGCGATCAAAGTCTCCGTTGACAAGAACCGCCGGGCCGGTCGCTTTCTGCTGACCGGATCGGCCAACGTGCTCACACTGCCGCGGTTATCCGAATCGCTGGCCGGACGGATGGAGGTCATTCCCCTCTTCCCGTTTTCAACGGGTGAACTCGCTGGCACGCGCGAGCGATTGGTGACACGTCTGTTTGACGGCACCATCGCCAAAACGAAGCTCACGGCGACCACACAGGATCTTGCGGCCAGATTGACTCGCGGCGGGTACCCGGAGGCCATACAGCGCAACGCAGAGGATCGCCGGTCGGCGTGGTTTGCGTCCTACATCTCCACCATGCTGCAACGGGACGTGCGCGATCTGGCGCGGGTGGATGCGCTGCACCAGCTGCCCAACCTTCTCAAATTGCTCGCCACCCGCACGGCCGGTTTGGCGAATCTCGCCGACGTCGGCAGGGACGCCGGACTGCCGCACACGACCTTGACCCGCTATCTGGCCCTGCTGGAAACGGTGTTTCTCGTTCATCGCCTGCCGGCCTGGTCGCCACACATGGGGAAGCGCCTGGTCAAAGCACCCAAGCTGCATCTGGTCGACACCGGCCTGGCATGCCATCAGATCGGTGCGGACGCCCGACGGCTCAGCGAAGATCGTGCGTTGTTGGGACGGATGCTGGAAACCTTCGTCGTGGGCGAACTTCGCAAACAGCTGTCATGGGCTGCTCCGCACGCATCGCTCTACCATTTTCGCACCGCTGGTGGTTCGGAAGTGGATGTTGTGCTGGAACACGCCGACGGCTCGGTGGCTGGAGTCGAAGTCAAAGTGAGCGCGACCGTGGCGGCCTCTGACTTCGTGGCATTGCAAGCCCTGCGCGATCAACTGGGGAAACGGTTCCGCTCCGGCATCGTGCTCTATGGGGGTGATCATCTCATCCCATTCGGCGAGAAACTCTGGCTCGTACCGGTCCAGGCCCTGTGGGCGCCCTAACCTGCATGATTGGCGTCCTCACCTAAATCTGTGTCACCGCCTCCTCCGCCCCCTCCAACAGCTTCTGCATTTCCTCCCCATAAATTTCGGTTGTGGCATAGTGCTTGTGCCGCATCAGCTTCTGGCCCCTGGTCGGATTCGGGTCATTGAGCAACGCAAAGGTGGGCGTCGAATGCCGCAAACTCTGCATCATAATCCCCGGCTTCTTCACCCCGGCCAAGAGGAGTCCCTCCGTAACGATCCGGTTGATCGCCCGCGTACTCAGCCCGGATTCCGCAGTTGATCAGTCTTGATGGAGAATCAGCGGCCAAATTCTCTTGTCGGCACAGGAGGGTTGGCATGCGAACTCGTCGCCCTGTCGCGTCACCGCTCTACCCGAAGATCAGCTTCGCGTGTACCGAGCATCCCATCACGGTGTGGGCCGGTGCGATTCTGCTCCGGCTGTACGTCGAACTGATTGGACTGCGTGCCGCGCTGGCCCCGCTGCTGGTCTCCTTTGCGAAAACCTCCAACAATCAGATTCCCGCCGTGGACGTGCTCCTGGCCTGGTGGTACGGGCTGGCACTGGGCGCCGAGCGGTTCGAGCATTTCACGCGCTACCGCCGCGATCCGCTGCTCCCGCGCTTGCTGGGGCTGCCGCGATTCCCATCGCCCGATACCCTGCGACGCTTCTTCCAGGGCTTCACGTATCGGCACACCACCGAAGTATCGGAGGCCCTGATCCGCTTCTCCTTGCACGCCATGCGGCCGATTTTGCTGGGCCATACGCTGGATCTGGATTCGACGGTCTTCTGTCGGTACGGCGACCAAGCCGGCAGTCTGAAGGGGCACAATCCGGTCATGCGTGGCCGGCCCTCGCATCATCCGTTGGTGGCCTGGCTGAGCGAACGGCGCCGCCTGTTGTGGGCCACCTTGCGGGCCGGGCATGCCGGGACAGCCAACGGCGCACGGGAGTGTCTGGCGCAAGCCCTCACGATGCTGCCTGCTGGGTACCGGATCGGGTTGGTGCGGGCCGATGCCGGCTTCTTCGTGACCGCGTTCCTGGCGGCGTTGGAGGCCCGCGACGTGCCCTACATCATTGTGGCCCGGCTGACGCCCCTCCTGCGCAAGGTGGTGATCTATCGGATGTCGGAGACCGAGTGGCGGCCGGTCGCCCGTGGCATCGCGGTGGCCGAGGCGAGGGCCACATTGCCGGTCTGGCGGGGCCGGACGCGCCGGTTTGTGTGCCTGCGCCAGACGCTGGCGGAGCGCCCCGAGGCCAGCGGGCGTCGGATGCTGGCCTGTCCGGGTTATACGTACCGGGTCTTCGTCACCACCGTGCCCTATGCCGCGGAGTTGGTCACACGGATGTACGCGGGCCGAGCGGACAGTGAGAACCGGATCAAGGAGTTGAAAGAGGACCTGAGCCTCGACACGTGCTGTCTCCAGTCGTTCGACGCCACCGATGCGGCCTTTCGAACCGGCTGTGTCCTCTACAACCTCTTGATGGGGTTCCGCGAGACCGTGCTCCCGTCCTGCTGGTTTGAGCGGCGGCTGCGGGCCGTCCGGGACCTGATCTTTCTGGTGGGGGCCGATCTGATCCCCGAAGCTCGACGCCTCCGGGTGCGGTTCGCCGTCCCTCGCGAGGAGCGGGCCGACTTTCTCACCCGGTTGCGGACTCTGTTCCACGGCCTCCCGATTGCGGCGCAGTTGGACTGGAACCTGGCCGAGGCCACTGACGCCAGTCAGCCCCCAGCTGGACCTGCCGACCTCACCGTGCCAGCGCTCCGATTCACCCCTCACGCCCACGGCGCCTCCCCATGATCGTCATTCAACTGCGGAATCCGGAATAATGTCCTACGAGGCGTCCGGCTAGCGCATGGAGCCCCCACCCCGTCACCTTCATGTTCGCCACCGTGTTGGCGGGATCCAGTTGGGCGAGCTGCCGGGCAAGCCGATGAGAGGCGAGTCTGTGGTTGCCCCATGGCTGAATTTCTTCATCGATCATGCCGTTGACCGGTGGATCAATGGACTGAAGGCTGGCTGTGCCTCCTCGGAGACTTCACCCCGGGATTCTAGGAGACCCAACCGATCAGAACCCGCGAGACCTTGTTCGAGTGTCCCCCGAGCGTTCAACCTCATTCTCGGACGTGCAGTACCTGGTATACCGTAAGCTACCACCCATCCCCCTCCGGACGCCTCTACTTTTCCGCCCATTTCTTTCCGAAAGCGCGCGCGAAGAAGGGTTGCAAAGCGGGTACGCCGCTGGTATACCAGGTACTATGTCTACCGCTCAGCCGTCCATCACCTGCGAACGGGCCCCCTCACTGATTGCCTTGTTTCTTGGGGAGCGGGCCGGAGCGATTGCCGCGAGCACCGTCGCGACCTATGCACGAAAATTAACCGTGTTTCATCACTGGTGGCAGGGCCACGAATCATCCACTCCCCTCTCCGAGACGCTCGGGAAGCGGTACGCGCACTGGCTTGCGACGGACATTCTGAGGCCAGCTTCCGCGGAGCCCACACGACTATCGACACGTGAGACCGGGGGGTCGCGGCTCGCAGTGGGAGGGACTCGGAGTAAGCCCTCACAGGGACTCCATCTTTCAGCCGTCCGGCAATGGTGCCTGTGGTTGGTGTCCGCCGGCCACCTGTCCGAGAATCCCTTTGCGGCCGTGGCCGGGCCGCCTCGTGCCCGGTGGTTACGCCATCGCTTACTGACGCGAACGGACCTCCAAGGGTTGCTGAAGGAGTTTGATCAAGACACCACGATCGGCCTGCGGAATTATCTCCTCGCGGCCTTGATGATTCGGACCGGCGCCCGCGAATCCGAACTCGCGGCAGCCAATATCGGCGATCTGACGGAGTATGGAGAGGAAGGAAGCCTGCTGTTTCTCCACAGCAAAGGAAAGGCGAAACAGGAGCCGGTGATTGTGCGACCGGATCTCAGTCCGAAGCTCTGGGGATACCTCCACCATCGATATCCTGACGGTCGTTTTCCACCGTCTGATCCGCTCTTCACGAATCACGATGTGAACCACCGAGGCGAGCGAATGACGACGCGAGGGATGCGGAAACAGCTGAAGGAGGCCTTTACTCAGGCCGGCCTTGCCCGGCCCCATGTGACCGCGCTCTCCCTGCGTTTGTCAGGTGGTGCGCTGGCCTATCGCAAAGGCGCCAGCCCGTCGGAGGTCAAGCAGACGATGCGGCATGAATCCATCCGTACGACCCAGGTGCTCATCGATCAGGTCAATCGCATCCGCTTTGGGGCGGAACGCTACCTCGACGATATTCAATAGCTACCCGCGCCTCCCGCTTCACTTCATTCTGGCAGCCAATCAGCCCTACCCCCGGTTAAATTCCAACAGAGGTACGTGAAGTCCCACAGCGTCTTCGACAAGTCCCAGTCACTCAAGGAGAGAAGACGTTGGTGTGCCATCCCATGCTCACAGCTTCTCCAAACCCGACAGGGTTACAACGTACCTCTCTGCCGCTCCACCCTCCTCACGCATGAACCGCATCCGCAAAAGTCTTCACTTTGATTTTCTTGGCCCGTTCTGCCACCTGGGCGGCATCATACTGGAACTGCAACCGCATCCATCCCTCTGGCGTGCTGCCAAACGCCTTCGCCAGGCGAATAGCCATATCCCAAGACAGGTCCGCGCTCTCGTTCACCAGATGACTCAACGCAGACCGCGACACACCCAGCACCTTCGCCCCGTCGGTCACGCTCAACCCATGCGGCTCCAGACCGTCCACGCGCACCGAGAATCCCGGATGCGGGGGGGTCTTCATTTTTAAAGCCTTCATAACACTCTCCCTTTTCAATGGTAGTCCTCAAAATTCACATCGAGCGCATAGCCATCCTCAAACCGAAAGGTGATACGCCAGTTGGCCCTCACCGTTACGCCCCACTCCCCTTTCCGGCTGCCTTTCAGCGGGTGAAGCCTGTAGGAATGGACGTTCATCTCCTCGATCACCTCCGCCTGGTGCAACCGCGCCAGAATTGCCTTAATCCGGTCCACCATGTCAGCCGGCAGCTTCCGCGGATTGTCCTCCTCGAAAAACCTTTTAAGCCCCCGGTGCCTGAAACTTCCTATCATATTTCAACTGTAGCGTGTAGCGCATCACTCGTCAACAGATTCTTTCGGCCACTCGTTTCCCCCTATCCGTCCATCGCACCCGCACCCGATCGCCGCTCCTATGGCAATTGTGTGAGCCGTTTTACCCGCCCTTTGCCTGAAAACCCGCTTTTCCGCTCTTCCGGTTCCCCTGCCATTGCTCTGAACACGACCCGATAACAGGCAGCCGGCAGACTTTTCTTTCCGATGTCCGTTTCCCGTTCTTGTCACCTCTCCCCTTGAAGCCGCTTGTATTCTCCCTCCGTGCATCCTTGCCCCCTGCCACGCGCGGGCGCTTGTCGCGTCAACAGGAAGCCTCGGTTCCCCCTGAAGGTCTCCCCCAATTTTCCTGTGTGACGCTGCGCCCTGGCGCATGGCTTTAATGGAGGCATGCCCGCAAGGGAAAACACAAACCAAGGAGAGAACACTATGACAAACGAAAAACCAAAAACCACCGCAAAGAAGGCCCCGGCCTTCGTGCTCTACGAAGTCGTCAACCGCAACGGCAAGAAGTACTGGAACCGCGTCGGCGCAGCTTTCAAGCACGGCAAGGGCGACGGCCTCAACCTGGTCTACAACAACGGCGCGCGCCAGGTGCTCATGCCCCCGAGCGACCAGACGGTCACGGAAACACTTCCGACCGCAGAGGAAATCCTCCGCGAGGAAGCGATCCAGGGAGCAACACTCGCCGAAGGGGAGGCCGCGTAAGCGGTCTCCTCCTTTTTTTCACAAGGAGAAACATCATGGAAAAACGCTACGAAGTACAGACCTGGACGCTCTGCGACGGCTGGATCAATAGCTGGTCCGTCAGCGAAGAGACCGCAGACAACATCTTCACGGAAGTCCCCGAAACCTTCACAACCCGCAAAGAGGCGCAGCAGGCGCTCGATGAATTCCTGGCCGACATTCAGGACGAAATCGACGCCGGCCAGCGCGACCCCGAGGACGGCTATGCCCGCGTGGACTTCAGGATTGCAGAAGTCCCGCTCGCCCTCCCCCCCGGTTAAATTCCAATAGAGGTACGTGAAGTCCCACAGCGTCTTCGACAAGTCCCAGTCACTCAAGGAGAGAAGACGATTGGCTCGCCCCCAAATTTGGGACCTGTTGAGGAGGTCAATTTTGGGAGCCGGATTCCAACGCTATCCCGTAGCTGTTCGTCAGAAAAATCATATTCGCCCAGCAGGTTCAGGTGCCGCCAGACCGCTGCCGAGCCGTGGGCTACCGCATCGAGCAAGGCTTCGCGGTCGGCGGGCTCTGTGGTCTCCTCCAGCTTTTGGGACAGATAGAGATAATTCCAGCAGATGATACAGTTCTTGATGAGCCGTTTGCACGCTTCCTCCAGCTCCTGGTCTTCTTCCTCCGCCTGGAGAAACTCTCGCGGGTTGCCGACCGAGATAGCCCGCGTGAAGCGGTGCACGTGTTCGATCCGGTCCAGCTGCTTTTCGATCGCTTGTCTCAACACGGGATTGTCGATGACCTGGAGAATAACCAGTGATTTCGGGACTTGTCCAAAGGCCTTCAGTGCCCGATACAGCGCGTGCTGTTTCGAGTACGAGTTGAGCCGGCGGAACAGATCCGAAGCCGTCACTTCCTTCAACTTAATGGTGGCAATCAGGCGCAGGATCTCGTCCCAGTGCTGAATCACCATCGCGTCATCGGCGTAACCAGCGGGTTCGATCGTCCAGGAGGAACGATCGGGCATCTTGGTCCTAAAGATGTAGCGCCGCTGGCGTTTGAGGTTTTTGAAGCGAGGCGCGTAGGAAAAGCCGAGCAAATGGCTCACGGCGAAGACCATCTCGCTGAACCCGAAGGCGTCGGTCGAATGAATATCACTGTGGACGACCTCGTTGTGCATCAGTCCATCGATCACGTAGGCACTTTCCCGCTCGGCCGCGCTGAAGACGGTGGAGTACCACAGCACGTCTCGCTCGTCGCGGAAGGTGTAGGCGGCCACGCCTTGTTCTTTGCCGAAGTATTTGAACGAGTAGTTGGCGTGCAGCGACTCGACGCGCACCTCGAATTGCTGCCCATCACTGGAGGTATGGAGACGATCCGGCACGCGGCGCATCAGGTTCGGTAATTCCAATTGGTCCATCAGGCGTACGACGCGATCACTGGCCGCCTGCAGACCATCCAGGGTGAAATGCCAGTTCACCGTATGCTCCAATTCGTCTTCATTAATCCCGCGGGAGATGCGCATCATACGGCGCAGGCCAATCGCGCAGCCGATGCCGATGATCCCCGCATAGATGGTGGCGTCCGAGGGCTTACCACGGTGGTACCGCTGCTGCGGGGGTTGCAATTCGTCCAGGTAGTGAGCGAAGCGGTTCGCCGTGGCGAGCACTTCCACCAATGGCACGACGTGGTGCTCGGGAAAGTAGTGCTGTAAGGGCTCTGCATCGTGCTCTTCTTGCTTGGGTGTGGCGAGGCTGAAGTCGCCGGTCTTCCTGACGGTGATGTAGGGATTCTTCCCCTCGGCAATCTTCTGATTGGTGGTGAGATATTGCTGGTATAAGGCCTCGTCGAGTGCCGTGAGCACCTTGCGGGGCTCGACGAAGCCCTCCAACCCTGCCCGTTCGATCAGCTGCGGTTTCTCGCGCCGCCAGCGGGCGCGGTCGAGCAGGTAGTCATCCAGAGGCCGGTATTTGTAGGAATGTTCCAGGTTCAGCGCACCGGATTTGATTCCGCTCTGCACGTGCTGGAAGAGCAGCGCCTTGTAGAGAGAGACGCGGAACTTGCCGTCTTTGTTGACGGCGGCCCGCTCCTTCGGATCCACGAATCCGGTCGGTGCCGATTGATCCACCGCCCCGTCCTGGTCTTTGAACTGCTCAATGGCCTCCACTAATTTCCGGGCGCCGGGCTCACCCTGAAAGGTCAGTGCCCTCAGGACCGGGCTCACGCGATTCTGGATCCAGACCGACTTCGCCTCCAGGATTGTATAATAATCGTCCTCGCCCAACTCACTGACCAGCGACGCCTTGAGTTCGGTCACGGGATCGTCCTCGAGTAGGCGGCGGGTATCGTGCGCGGCGAGCAAGGCCCGGATGCGGGTCACTTTTTCCGCATCGCTAAGTGCCCGATCCTCGGCAATACTGCCAATGGTGGTGAGAGTTCCGACGACCCCGTGTTCCAGGCTTGCGAGGAGAATCCTCAGTGTGTCGTGCTGTTGCTGATGGCGGGCGTAACACTGCTCCTTGTGCGCACGGCGGGCGCCGTTCTGAAAGCTCCGCAGACTGGCGAGCAGCCCATCGACCAAATTGTCGTGAAGCCTGTAGTACTGATGCGCGATGAAGGCCACCACGTGCAGATAGCGATCCGGATCATCCCGACGCGTGATCTGAAAGATTTCCGCCCGGATCACCGTGTGAGCGTAATACAGGATCCCGCGGGGTTTGAGCGCGAGGGTGTGAAGCACCCGGCTCAGTTGATGGTACAGGTCTCGAACCAGGCTACAATCGGTCATACGCTCTTTGACCTTCGAGGGGTTGGTCGACTGCGAGAGCTTCTTCATTAAGGTGAGCTTGTAGGCACTGGTCTTGCCGGGAACGGTCTCCTCCGCGCGCGGTTCCTGCGTCAGCAGGTCGTCCAAGACGGATCGCGTCGCCGGGTCCAGCGTCCGTTCAATGGTACCTGCC
>JACOEF010000411.1 GCA_024998705.1 Nitrospira sp. | reverse complement strand
TATCTTTCTGCGCATCCCATTCGTCCCCTTGGGTGCCCAGATACAGACTGCCCAGCTCAGGGCTGACGATCATCGCGACAATCGCCTCGATCACTTCGAAGAAACCGCTTTGTGCCAGAATGCCGCTGACCGCCAGATAGCTCACCCACATCCCCCGCACACCCGCCAGACGCGTGAGCACTTCACGCAGGGGATAGACCAGGAGCGCCCCATAGGCAAAATGCACGAGACGATCGAACGGGTTTCGACTCAATGCCAACGCATCTTTCAACCAAAACCCGAAGGGAACTTCCGCATAGGTGTAATGGGCGCCGATCGCATGGAGCAGCAGGAAGGCCAGAATCAAGTAATAGGAAGGGAGGGACAACGCGAACCGCCGGTAGGTCAAAACAAGCACTGCCACGAGCGCGACCGCGAGCAAATTTTCCAAAAACCAGTCCTGCCGATCCACCGGCGCAATCGCCAGCCCGATCCAGAACAGCCCATAGCTGATGAGCAGCCCCGTCACGAGAGAGCGATCGCCCACCCCCGTTCCACTCTGGTCCCTCGCCCTCACACCCATGCCATACCGCCTACTCGGAAAGGGCCGCTTCGGATTCCAGCGCCGAGTCCGCTCCTCTCAGGGCACGCACCACCAGAAGCAGCGTCATACACAACATTGAACCATAGAGTGCAGCCGCCATATCCTTCTGCGCATCCCAAATATCCCCCTGCGAACCTAAGTAGGTGACGCCCAGTTCCGGATGCACGGCACGCGCCACCCACGATTCGATGATTTCCCAGAGGCCGCTCAGCCCAAGGACCGTCATCACGGGAAGGTAGTACACCACCCACCCCTGGATACTCGCGCTCAGACGAAACAGCTCTTCCATCGGATAGGCCAGCAAAAACCCGAAGCTGAAGTGCACGATCCGGTCGAAGTGATTCCGCCCGAGATGCAGCACTTGGTCCATCCACACACCGATCGGCACCTCGGCATAGGTGTAATGCACGCCGATCGTGTGGAGGGTCAGAAACGCCGTAATGAGCGCATGGGAGGTGTGGGATAAGGGAAGATAGCGATGGGTCACAATCAACAGCACGACGAACAGCGCCGGCAGAATGCTCGCCAGAAGCCAGAATTGGGGGTCGACCGGAGCCTGCGCCATCCAGACAGACACCGCCAGATACCACAGGAGCAGGCCGGTAGAAATCAGTTTGTTGCGACCCATCGGGATGTCTCCTGGTCAATGGTACGAAGAGAGGACGCGTCCAGCCACAGGCGCGGCGGAGCAGACCCTTTCACTCTACTGGATGACTTCCCTTCCTGCAACCGACCTATCCAACCGTTCGTCCGCCCCGGACATGGTCCAAAACATCGCGCCGCCGTGGCGGGAGGATGGAAATGATGTGCAGCATCCGTGCGAGAGATTCAGGGATCGACCGTTGCGGCACGACCGATACCGAAGGCCATGACCATACCGCCTGATCGACTATCTCGCCGATGTAGAGGGGAATGGATTCGCCGAACTGAGTGCGAAAATATTGGGGGCAGAAACGATCGCCCCACGCTCAAAGAATCGGTGATCCTTCGAGGCGAACGATGACGAAGCCTCATCCGATCATGCCTGGTGCCGGAGGGAGGGGACTCCGCCCGGATTACCGGTCTCACCAGGGTCCATGCCGGCGCCATCCCGATGGTGAAAGTCGTTTACCCGGAGGCGAAGGTCACACATGACACGGCAATCGGGAGTGTGGATATGAAGGAGTTGGCACCCTAATGCCAGGCGTCTACCCCCTGAGCAGGCGAGAGAACTGATCGTGAACGGAATTCTCCGTGAGGCGGAGTCCTGCGCCAATCGCCTCGCCGGCACGATCATGCGGACGTCTTGACGACAGAATGCGGGTCTTGAATGACGGCTCCACATTCGAGGCATCGATAGAGAGGACGTTCTTTTTCATCCTCACAGCGAATGCGATCGATGAGGCGCATGTGGAGACAGGTGAGTGTCCGTGTCATGGTTGGATCGAGTTGAGGACTACGCATAGAGACCTCCTCGAATCGCAGCGGACAATAACAGCCGACTGCAACCGACCTATTTCTGACCGCATGCGGCCCAACCCTATCAGATCCATCCAGACTTCACACGAGGAATTTGAGTGAAGCGATCAAGAAAAATATCCGACACAACAATTAGGGCTTACTTACTCCGTACCGCTACATATAGATATCACCTCCCGACAACAACCCATCGGCCAACCGTACTCGCACCACGGCAAGCGTTGTCCGTCCCCATTTTTCGAGGTCGTTCATGAAACATTTAGACTGGTGCACCCTCTGGACTAGACCGTACCGGCAGGACACCTGGTCAGGATAGATCGCGACTCCCGCATTGCCGCCGCATCAGTCAGGATGGCGGAAGAGTATCTGGCGGCTTCGGACAAAGACACAAACGCAATGCCGTCATTCTCTGCGAGAGAAAGAAACGTGTTCAGCGCGCAGTCACAGGAAATCCAGCAACGCATTGTTCACGAAAACCGTCGGGCTTATCAGACAAGGGCCCACTAAAGCACAGCCGGTCAGTCCAGACAGAATGCCCTCGTTGATTGACTCGCCATATTGCGCTGAAACCTTCGCTGGATCCTCCGCTGAGCCCCCGCAGACAAGACTATTTCGGCAGAGTCGCACAAAAGAGGGCCTGCACGTTCAGCCTCCCCGTGAAGTCGTCCGGCGTTGGGATTCTTCCAAGGCCGCCGTGATCTCTTCTTTCTTGCGCAGGCGCCCGGCTGCGAAAACCGTTCGCTCCAACGCTTCCGACAATCGTGGCCTCGTCGAAGTTCCGACTACCCGTTGTGATTCCTCCATGGCTTCCGCGATAGTCAGCTTCTGACGCCGGAGCTTTGCGGCCTCGACGGTTCGAGCCAATGCGGCAGAAATCCCTGACGGGCTCTCACTCGCTCCCTTCCGCTGTGAGTTCTCCATCGCAGCGGTGATTGCCGCCTTCTTTTTCTCACGCGTTACCGCCGAGGCCTTCCGGGCGAGTGCGCTGGAAGAAATGTTCTTCTTCTTACCTTCGCCTGCCTTGGACACTTTCCTTCGTGCGTTCATGGCGTGTCTCCCTCCCGTCTTGATTAAGGTTCTCCCCTCTATGCCTCTGAGGAGCCCTGGTACGCTTCCAACAGCATTCTTCAGTGAACCTGCTTCAGTCACACCGACATCCACCGCATCCCTCTGCGTTCGCGCTGGGCTTCGAAGACACCGGCAGAGGCCGGCACTCGGAAACGCCCCTCTTCCGTCCGTCATCAGATTCCACTCACTCAACTCATACCAATTCCCGGCCGATCAGTGTCTGCCTGCACGCATGACAGCAGTGGCATCATTATACCAAGGCATCCGACTGACGACGCTCGATCTATTTCAGCCTGGCGAACAGCGCGTGAGGAGGTACCCACCAGCGGCAACACAGCTCGCCTGCTTACCGTTCTCGGGTATGGCGTCTCGGGTATGACGCTGCCTACAACAAGATCATCACGAGCGATTCTCCTGTTTGCTTCGGCGCACTCGCGCATACAACCAGGGGACATCCTGGTGTCTCTGAATAATGTTCTCTTCTGAGACACATATGAGAGCTGCGCCCTGCTCGCAACTGCATACGTATTTCGCATTTATTCGGAGAGGGCGGTGTAGATCGAGCACATCTCTTCGAATACTCACCATCGGTTGATGAGCTGACCAGCCTCCTGGCCAGGACCTGGCTTACCACGTAGCGAATACACTACGCCGGTCCTTGCGCGTCGAAAGAATTAGTGAGGACGGAGATTTGACGGCATTGTGTTATCGGGGGCATCTCGGCATACTGGGTTGAGACTTCGGAGTGCACCACACCATGCATCGCCGACTGCTCTTTTTTGGAATCGTTTTGATCGCCCTCATGTACTCAACAGAACACGTGAGCCGGGCAGAGCCGGGGGAGAAACGTCAGGCCTTGAAGGGGAATGCGGGTCAGGGGCAAGCCCTGTTCAACAGCAAGGGCATCTGTCACTACTGCCACGGCGTGGATGGAGTGCTCGACAGAAGCCTGCGCTCAAGCCTGACACGGCGGCCGCCATCGCAAAGCTGTCCGCCGGGGCGCCCGATCTTCGCAATCGAGCCATGCTGAGGCTGAAAGACAACAAAGCCCGGTTTCGTGCAATACGCGAAGGCCATCCGGGAAGCGGCATGTTGCCGGACACCTCGCTGAGCGACCAGGACATCACGGACGTGCTGGCATATCTGGCCAGCCTCCGGTAAAGCCAGACCACTCCCGGCAACAGCCCCTACTAACGACGACCGTCTCTGAGCTTGCACGGGTGAGTTGGAGTGCTCATCCAACCATCATGGTGCCGATCTCGGCATGAAATAGTCTTGACGTCTCACACGAGGCGCACTTGGCTTGCATGGTTCGCGCAAGGAACTGTCGCTCCTCCCCATTGACGAGCCTTACTCTGAGTTGCACGACCCGAACCGGGTGCAGCAAGATCCGTCGGATACGCCCCTTCCCCGCAGCCAGGACGACCAGGAACGAGAGAGCGTAGCACTCGTCCCCGTCGACCATGTAGTCGTCGATGAAGTCACCGGCGGAATGGACGATGGCCTTTCCTCTATACAGTCAATTCCCTTCGGGGTGTGATTGGAATGCCCCCAATAGAGATCGACCCCATACTGTAGCTTTTCGCGGCAGCTACCCCATGAAACCTTGGGGAGAATTTTCTCCTCAACTCACTCAACAACCGCAAAACACTCCCCCTTGGCACAACAACTGGTGTAACCCCTGCGCAAAGACATTGCACACATTTTTCAATAGAACCATCACCCGCACCATCCCATCCGTAGTCCGTGAACAATTACATGCGATTGAGACCTCTCAGACAAGGGCCTGACTCGACGGAAGAGAAGCATCTTCGACGCTCGGGCACAGGTGAATTGCCCCGGGGCATTCCTGAACAATGGCATCGGGCTTGCTTTGATCAAGAATAGCCAGCCGGATGCTCTGCAAGAAGGGGCCTGTGACGATGCTCGCTTGTGCAACTCAAAAGAATCGAGACCGGTCATTCTTGGCCCGCTCCTGTCGTGCGGCCTCCGATTGTCATATTTTCGCCCTGGAGGATACCGGGCTTCTCTTCTGCGAAGATCGACAAGAGGTCTATGGGCTTAATACATCTGCCGCATGGATCTGGATGGCCGCGGAGGAGGGGCTCCCTCTGGCAGCGATCGCGGCAGAACTCGCTGAAATAACAGACA
Organism: Nitrospira sp.; assembly: GCA_024998705.1. Classification (GTDB taxonomy): domain Bacteria; phylum Nitrospirota; class Nitrospiria; order Nitrospirales; family Nitrospiraceae; genus Nitrospira_A. The sequence goes on along the minus strand of JACOEF010000411.1, from coordinate 972 downwards.
GCCCACGCGACCGGACTCAGGACATGGTCATCGACCTAGCCGCCCAGTGGTGGGCACTCGGGTTACTCAGTGGAAGTGAATGCAACAGGCCCGCCCTCGCGAGACCTCCCATAAGGACGCTGCCTCAGCTTGATCTCCAGGGGGACCAAGTGCACGTTCACAGACAGAGGACCTACCGGCTTCGTCACACACGCTTCACCATCGGCTACGGCAACGCCGAGCAGGAAGCCGTCGTTCATCCGATCCTGTCACACCTGGAGGACGACGGGATTGCGCCTCACAGCGTCGAGTTGATCCTGGCGCAGATCCAAAAGAGATATGCAATCCTCCGAGACGGCATTCCGGAGGAACTTTGTGATGGGCTCAGTGGTCTCGGCCCTGCCATTAAATGTTGCATGCTGCGCATTGCACTAAACGATCACCCTTATTGCTTCCAAAGTCATGGAGGCGTGGTGGAACGTAACGGTCAGTGTGTGATGCTACCGGCCGATTCCGGCAGCGGTAAGACCTGCCTGGTAGCGGGCCTGGTCCATGATGGTTGGCACTACCTGTCTGACGAATGCGCTCTTTTGGAAGGGGATGATCTCCATGTGCATCCAGTACCAATTGCCATGGCAACCAAAGAAGGAGCCTGGCCGGTGCTGCATCCCCAATATCCAGGACTCAGGCAGGGCGCGATCCACCTCAGGGAAGACGGGAAGCACATCCGGTACTTGTCCCCACCGTCTGGAAGTATCAGGCCCGATCGACCTGAAGGGTATGCTGTGCGCTGGATAGTCTTCCCAGCTTATACCCCAGGAGCGCAAAGTGAGTTGCGCCCCCTAGCAAAAGTCGAGGTTCTCCAACGGCTCTTCGCTCAATGTCTAAGCCTGCCGGGTCATCTCGATAAAGCCGCAATAGAGCGGCTTGTCGATTGGATCAAGCCCATTGATGGCTATCTGCTCCCCAACTCTAACTTGAATGAGGCGGTGC
>JACOEF010000038.1 GCA_024998705.1 Nitrospira sp. | reverse complement strand
TAGGTGGTGGATGGATACCGGGAGAGGAGTCGCCGGTTCAACCTTTGCCTGCGTCTTCCGGCTCCGAACAGCGTTCGTGATGCTGGTTCCCTCGCTGCAGCTCTAGCCTGTTCCCCCGTTATTTCTTGCGGAATCTCTCATGCGTTGAGACGCATTGCACGGGCATGCCGTCAGTCTGGATACCTTCCGGGCAACCCGGAAGGTATGTCTGGGGGCTGTGGGGAGTCAGGCTCGTCGGTTGGCTGTTGTTGTCAGCGTGAGAATCATGGCGAGGCTTCCGCCTAAGGAAGCCATGAGCAGGATAGTGAGACCGCTGTGTATCCATGCTGAGCTCGTCTGGATTCCGAGAACGATGTTCGTAAGGTTGAACGTCCAGAGGGTTGCTGCCACCCACCCCAAGTGCTCTGCCCGGTTTTGAGAAACACGAATGCCTGCCAGGGTGAAGCCCAGCACCCCTGATAATAGATTTCCTAGATACGTAGTCGACGGTTGGTTCTGCAGGTTCATCCCCGCCATAGCCATGCCCAGCCCGGCAGCAAAGGTGAGTCCATATACGATCGCCGCGTCACGTGCCACAGTTTTTAGGCAGGAGTTCATCGCAGGCTCTCCAACTGACGGTGCTCGCCGGGTTGTCCTGTCTCCCCTCGCATCAAGAGAAAGCAAAGCAGGGCTTGAGAGATGCCAGGAGCGGACGCGGCATGTGGTAGTTGAACTCTCAAGTTCTCGGCTGGGCGATGCTTCATCTGTGCCTCCATGTGATATTCATTAAAATGTGCGACTTGCAGCGACCGCCGTGGGCGACGATGGCGGGCGGGAACTCGGCCTTTGGTTTCATGCTGGCCTGGAATTGACTCTGGCGGGCCGCCCACGCTGGTGTTACAGCTTTCTTTTGTGAGTTGGACTGAGAGGGCGGGCCGTGGCGTTGATTGATTTTCGGTTACGCCACCAACGGCTGAGACGCCGAGTCAGCGAAAATACGAGGTTGTCGATTGCGAGCACCACCGCGCCGATGATGAACAATCCCAAAACAAGGGCGAGTTCTACGTCAATGGACATGGTCTATTCCGCCGGTCTAGTCACGCATGAGTCATGAAATGTGCGAGGTGTTTCAGTATGTGATCCTCTTTCTGATTGTCGTGACCAGGATGCCTCGTGCCGAGTGCTTCGTGGCATCCTGGTCGGGATTCTGAAACTAGGCAGCCAAGTGAGCGATGGCTTCTGCTCCTATGTGGATAATCTCTCTGTCGTGGGCGGGGGTTCCGGAAGTGGGGAGATGGAGTGCCGTGCGTTGAGTTGCTCGGTTGTGCTGCAAGATCTTCTCGGCCACATTCCCGCAGTTCATGCATCGTTTCGCTTGAAGCCACATGGGCCCCGAGGAGTCTTCCATGTCCAAAAGGAAATCTTCGACCATACATCCGTTGCAGCGAGCACAGGTCATAGTGTGTCCTCCATTGTTTAGTGCCTATGTGTAAGCGTAGAACCGGAAGGTCCTCTCCGATAGACCTGAATGAAGTACTTCCTTGGCGGTACCCGTAAAGGCGTGGTATCGAGGGCGTATCATCGTGCTTCCCTTTCCAGGGCGAGGGCGGACCTACCCTATCCGTGCGCTACTCCGCCGCTGTAATCGTGAGTTCCGAGCGTGTATCTTGAAACTCGGGCTCCAGGGGCAGATGTGTTGCGAGAAATCCGTCCAGATGAGTGCGCTCATCGGCATCCATGATGAGCAGTTCCACACCAAATCGATGTCCTTGTACCCAAGTCACTTGTGCCAAATGGACCGACACGGGTCGGTGAACGTCGGGCCGCTGCAGTTTCAGTGCGAGATAGTCTCCATCAACGAGACTATGAGGGGTGGGGCAAGGTGATCCGTCCGGGTCGGTATTGAGGATACGGCCTCTGTCGGCGCAGCCCATGGCCACATCAGACAGGATGCAGTGGACTAGGAGTTTTCGATGGGATGGACGAGTCATGTGAGCCTCCTGCATCTGATGCGCGGGTGCGCCGTCATCTCGAGGCTGAGGGTAGCTCGGTTGTGCCTGATCAGATAGTCTGCGAAGTGGGTACTTCTAACGAGGGGACGGCCAGGGCTGTGGTGACGGACGCAGTGACCGCGAGCGACTGTACGATGAGTCCACGGCTTCCCTGAGGCGTACGAGTTAGCGTGTCGTGGGTTTGTCTGTGAAGGTGGGGGGCGAGGTATTCATCGGAGACAGTTGGTCAGTCAGATACCGGTGCAGTGCTGCATAGTCTTGGTGTTCAGGTTCCAGGTGGACAGTTCCCTGCTGCTTTCCGGTTAAAAGTGCCCATGCAACCGCCTGTTGAACCAATTGTGTGTCCGATAGTGCGTAACGAGAGAACTCAGCCCGCGACGCCGGCGGCACTATCAGCTCGATCGAAACGGGGGCGGAGCTGTACGTGCAATAAAACCGATTCCCGGTACGAAACACCAAATGGATGCCCTCGGTCGATACCGCTCCGTGATGATCGCAGGTAAGACAGTAGACCCACGTGAGTCCACTGGGCGGCGGCGAGAGGCGTCGGCGTGTCGTTCCTTCGGTCATGATGCCCCCGCAATCCAGATTTGGACAGCGGGGTTTATGGCGTGAGAGTGGTGTGTTCGGCGAAAGCATAGCTTCTTCATCTGCATGGTCATTCGAAATGTAAGACACTCTTCAACCCCTCGTTTTTGGGTCGATACTGGGGGTCGTGGATCAGGCGTGCGTGGACGGAGGCATCCAGCACTTCAGTATTCGTCCCTGTTTGCATGACTGGCCGATAGAATCGTGAATGAAACCATTTTCGGAAGCTGCCAAGACACTCACTGAAGGAATCGTGGATGGGGCTCAGGGCGTTGGGATTCACGGGGATCGCCTGCGTCTCAATGGCTAATCCCTTCTCGATCGAGTGCCGTTGCAGCCAGGCCAATCCGAAGTCGGACAGATCCCGGTCCGGATAGGTTCCGCCTAAGTCGCCGTGTGCGCCGGCGAACCACCGTTGTTCAATAGTTTGGTCGGGGCCGGCTGGAGAGGTCCATAGGGTCGCGTTGTGGTCCGCACGATGCTCATCAATGGCGAGGGCGTGGTATGCCCGTCTCACGATTGTGCTCAACTCCGTGTCGTGAAAGTTGTAACGGTGATCGTTCAGCCACTTGAGGGCGTTCGTCGGAATGCCAAGCGGGCCGACCGTGTCCCAGGGACCCAACAACGTGATAGGGACCTCGAGTGTTCCTCGCCGTCGCGTGGACGACGGTATCCCGCGGTGGCCATTGCTGGGCCCATTTCGATAGAGGCGATAGGCTTCGTCGAGCGCTTGATTGGAGGGATCGAGGATTAGCTCCGTGAGGCATTGGGTAAGAGATGTAGACGGTTCAGCTGAGCTCGGAAGCTGAGAGGCTGCCTCGCGTACACGGCCGACAAGGCCTCCGTTCAACAACCCTGCAGAGACCAGGCCTGCGGTGCTGAGAAGACCCGCCAGGGAACGGGCAGTATACGCGCCGCGACTGAACCCATAGATAAAGAGATCGTCTCCTGGTTCATAAGCGGCTGCGAGATACGCGTAACCATGGAGAATCGACTGGTCCACCCCGTAACCAAATGCGCCATCGCGGAACCGATGAAACCAGGGGAATTGGGTTCCGGAGTCATACCATTTTTGTTGCGCCCGTCCGTCGCGCGTCATCGGCAGGATGGAATGGTAGAGCCGCAACACATTCGTGGTCGGCGTTGACTCTTGGCGCATGCTGGGAGGGGGCTGTGAGGCGGGAATGTCCGAGGACGGTACCCATCCCTCAGTGTCCGGAGGTTGCTCCCACATGCCGTCGAAGCACAGAATCAATTGTTTGGACACATAACGTCTTTCTCTCACGCCGCCGTGAAACTATTGGAGCACTTTGTGTCATCCGCTTGCCGTGAGAGGAAGCGGTCCGGTTCGAGCAGCGACGTAGCTGCAAGGGTTCGGTCCTACGGTAGCAATCCTAATGCCATTATTGTTTGTCGTCGGTCTAACGACACTGACGTCATGGAATGTGAAAGATAGAGGGGGAGAATGGCGCGGGAACCGCCCTTGTGAATGAGAAATGAAGAAAGGTTGCCGTTTCGTGGTGAGATCCCTGTATCGAATGAGATACGTGTTCGTATCCGAACGCATACCCAGTGCGTCCGTGAACT
>JACOEF010000486.1 GCA_024998705.1 Nitrospira sp. | reverse complement strand
GTCGTGCCCATGGCCGACGTGTGGCTGTCGTTCCCTGGGGCTTCCGCGAAGGTGGTCGAAGAGCAGCTCACCAAGCCCATTGAGCGCAAACTCTCGGAAATCAAGACCGTCGAGTACGTCTACTCAATTTCCCGCCCGGGCGGGGCGTTGATCATCGTCCGTTTTTATGTCGGCGAGCCGATGGAGCAGAGCCTGGTTGATCTCTACGACAAATTGATGTCGAACCAGGATCTCCTGCCCCCGGGCGCCCAACCGTTTCAAGTGAAGCCGAGAGATGTGAACGATGTCCCGATCATCGCCCTGACCCTGTCCAGTGATCGGTACACAGATTTCCAGTTGCGGCAACTGGGCGACCGGGTGTTGGAGGATGCGAAGAAAGTCCCCGGCACCGCAAGCGGGTTTGTGGTGGGTGGTCGCGGCCGCGAGTTGCGTGTGCAGATCGATCCATCGCGACTGAAAGCCTATGGCCTGACGCCGTTGCGGGTGGCGAGTGTCATACAGGGCGAAAACCTCGCACTGCCCACCGGCCGCTTCGAAAGCCGCAACGAAAGTTTTCTCGTGGAGACCGGCCGGTTCATCCGCTCGAAGGAGGATCTGGAGGGGGTGGTCGTCGGGGTGAACGAACAACGGCCGGTGTATCTTCGCCAGGTGGCCGAGGTGACCGACGGACCGACTGAAGCGACGAGTTATGTGTGGCATGGCGAGGGTCCTGGAGAAGGTCGCTCGTCTCGCATGGAAGGGGAAGCCCCTGCTGTGACCGTGGCTGTGGCCAAGCAGGCCGGCACCAACGCGGTGACGATCGCGCAGGGCGTCATTCGAAAAGTCGAAGAGCTGAAGGGGACCCTGATTCCGGACGATGTCCGGGTGACGGTGACGCGCGATTACGGGGACACCGCCGATGAAAAGGCCAATGAGCTGCTGTGGCATCTCCTGATTGCCGTGGTCGCCGGCGTGGTGTTTCTTGGCTTGGCGCTGGGGTTTCGTCCCGCACTGGTGGTTTCAATCGCGATTCCGCTCACGCTTGCGTTGACCCTCTTCATCTCGATGCTGATCGGGTACAGCATCAACCGTGTCACGCTGTTTGCGTTGATCTTCTCCATCGGCATTCTCGTGGATGACGCCATCGTGGTGGTGGAGAACACGTATCGGCATCTCACGCTGCGGCTTCGTCCGCACCGCGAAGCCTCGCTGTTTGCGGTGGATGAGGTCGGGAACCCGACGATTCTCGCCACCCTGACCGTAATAGCCGCGCTCCTGCCCATGGCATTCGTCTCCGGCCTGATGGGCCCCTACATGCGGCCCATTCCGGTGAACGCCTCGATTGCCATGTTCGTCTCCCTGCTGGTTGCGTTCATCGTCATTCCCTGGTTGTGCGCGACCTGTTACCGGCCCAGTGCGCACATGGCCGGAGTCGATCACGACTCGTTCGAGGGCAGCCGCAGTTATCGCCTCTATCAGCGACTGCTGGGCCCGGTGTTGTCACATCCGGTCATGGCCTACCTGGTGTTGGCGGTCGTTGCGCTGTTGCTGGCCGGTTCGGTGGCGTTATTCTATACCCGGGCGGTGGTGGTGAAGATGCTGCCGTTCGACAACAAGAGCGAGTTGCAGCTGGTGATCGATATGCCGGAGGGCACGACGCTGGAAGAGACGGCCCGGGTGACGAAGGCGCTGACGCAATACGTGCGCACGATTCCAGAGACGCGTGACTACCAGGCCTATGTCGGCACAGCCTCGCCGTTCAATTTTAATGGGTTGGTGCGGCACTACTATTTGCGGGACCAACCATACGAGGCGGATATTCAAATCAATCTGGTTGCCAAGGAACAACGCCGCACGCAAAGCCACGACATCGCTCAACGGATTCGACCTGCGGTGCAGGAGATCGGCCGCCCATTCGGGGCGAATGTGAAAGTGGTGGAGGTTCCGCCGGGCCCTCCTGTGCAGTCCGTGCTGGTGGCTGAGATCTATGGCCCTGAGTATGAGCGACAGATTGAGATTGCACGGGACGTGCGCCGACTGTTCGAGACAACGGCCGGCGTCGTCGACGTCGATGATTACCTTGAAGGCGAGCAGGTGAAGTATATGTTCACCGTGGATCGTGCGAAGGCGGCGCTGGCCGGGATTCCGTCGGAGGAAATCGTGCGGACGTTGCGGTTGGCACTGGAAGGCGCCGACGTGGGCCTGGTGCATCTTCCGAAGGAGAATCGGCCGGTGCAGGTGCGCCTTCGCCTGCCGATCATCGGCCGAACCGGCTTGGAGCATCTCGGGGAGATTGCTCTGCGAACCGGCGCCGGCCAAATGGTCCCGCTGTCCGAGCTCATTCGAGTGGAGCAGACGGTGCTCGATAAGGCGATCTATCACAAGAATCAAAAACCGGTCGTCTACGTGATCGCGGATGTGGGCGGCGCGGGACCGGACAAGGGGGAGAGTCCGGTCTACGGCGTCATGGGGATCGGGAAGAAACTCGAACAGATCGTGTTGCCGGAAGGCTATGCGTTGACGCAGCAGTATGCCGTGCAACCCTGGTCGGAGCAGCGATTTGCGATGAAGTGGGACGGCGAGTGGCACATCACCTATGAAACGTTTCGTGATATGGGCATTGCGTTTGCGGTGGCCCTGTTGCTGATCTATTTGCTGATCGTGGCGCAGTTCCAGTCGTTTCTCACGCCGGTGGTGATCATGGCGCCCATCCCGCTTACCCTGATCGGGATTCTGCCCGGTCACTGGCTGACCGGGTCCTATTTCACCGCCACCTCGATGATCGGATTTATCGCACTCGCCGGCATCATCGTGCGGAACTCGATTCTGCTGGTCGATTTCATCCAGCACCAGGAGGCCGAGGGTATCCCGCGGCTTGAGGCGGTGATTCGTGCGGGAGCGATCCGGACCCGTCCCATTCTCTTGACGGCGGCGGCGCTGATGGTCGGCGCCTTCGTGATTATTCTTGATCCGATCTTTCAAGGGTTGGCCGTCTCGCTGTTATTCGGGGTCGGGGCGTCGACGATTCTGACGCTGGTCGTGATTCCGGTGCTCTACTATCCGTGGAGTGGTGGACGCCGGACCACGCCCACGTCGGTTGTGCCGGACCAGGAGCGTGCCGAACTTCCGCGCCCGGTATGAGTGCCTGATCCGAATGATCGGAATCTGATGTGCCTGCGCTCTCTTGCCTCCCGTCTCAATCCCCTCGATGCCGCTGGTGTAGAGTTCCACAAGTCAGCGGCCTGTCCACATAATGCGATGACAATCGGCTCGTATTGTTGAGAACAATGGGTTTGAAGGTTGTCGTGGCGACGTGGTGTCGGCTCTGCACGTCGACAGGGCATGACGAGTCAGTCGAGCAAGGTCTTCTCAAGAGGCGCATGACAATTTATACTGCGTCACGTGCGGCGTCGGACGGATCGAAGAGGAGATCCATTCACTTGTAGGGGAGGTCGAGGAGATATGTCGGTGGGAAGGGTGCTGGGCCAGGATGTCGTGGAGCAAGGGCAGCAATGGAGTTTCGTCAGTCGTCAGCATCTTGAAATGCTGGTGCTGGCGCTGGTCGGAGGCTGGGCCTATTTTGCCAATCTCCATCTGTCATTATTGGAAGGCAGCGAAGGCCTCTACGCCGGCATTGCGGGGGAAATGGGGCGCCGCCGGGAATTCTTCGACCTGACCTATCACGATACGCCGTACTTCAATAAGCCGCCGCTGTTCTTTTGGCTGCTCAATCTTTCAACGTCGATCTGGGGCGACCACGAAATTGCCTTACGGTTGCCCGGTTCTCTGGCGGCAGTGGGCACCATCGTCCTGACGTATGTGCTTGGGGTCAGGCTGGTGTCGCCGACGGCGGGATTTTGGGCGGCGCTCGTCGTTGCCACCAGCCATGTCTTTCTTTGGTACGGCCGTCGCGTGCTGTTCGATTCGACCCTCACATTTCTGGTCACGCTCGCCCTCTTTGCCTGGATTCAGGTGCAATTGCTGGGACGAAGCTCGCGATGGTATCTGCTGGCCTTCGTGAGCATGGCCCTCGGGTCGATGTTGAAAGAGATGCATGGGTTCTTCCTGCCGCTGCTGGTCATGGCGCTCTATGCCGCCATCCAGCGCGATACGCGGATGTTGAAGGACGGCTATTTCTGGGCCGGCTTGGCGTTGGCCGTCGCGATGATGGCGGGATATGCGCAGATGCTGGGTCCCGGCTATCAGCATCATTTCAGGCTCGGCAGCGCCATCCAGTCTGTGTGGAATACCGGGTGGGGCCGCTCGTCCGGCGCGGCTACAGACGGGCATCCTCTCTATTGGTATCTGGGGATGATGTGGGCCGACTTTTTCCCCTGGTGTGCGGTGCTTCCGTCAGCGCTCCTGTTGCTGTGGACGCAACGGCCGTTTCGTTCTCACCCCACGGAGTTGCTCTTGCTGGTCTGGGTGTTGGGCCTCTTCACAGCCTTCAGCCTGGCCACGCTCAAACGTGAGCCCTATCTCACGACGGTCGTGCCCGGTATCGGCTTGATGATCGGGTACTACTATCATCGGGTCTTCTCCTCAGCCGAGGAGCCCGGCTCGATGGCTCCGCTCCTGAGGGTTTTGCTCGCGGTGTTGGCGGTGACCTTTGCCGCCGGGATGTTCTTCGGCGCAGCTCCGCTTCGCCGCCGCTGGCTGGTGTCTAGTGCCGTGGTGTCGCCGATGTTCATTGTGACGATTGTCTCATTGGCTGGGTTGTTGCTCTATGCTGTGGTGAGAGCACGCGTCCGCGTTGCGCTCACGATGGTCGGAGTGCTGGCGGTTGCGTATGTAGTGCTGGTGGTGAACTACGTGTTTCCCGCGATCGATCAGGCCGCGTCGCCCCGGAAGGCCGTGGAGGAAAATAAAGCCCTGGCGCTGGGAACCCAGCCAATCCTGTTCATGTATATCCCCGGATGGCCGAAGAACGAAGATGCGTTGTATTACCTGAAGCGGGACAATGTGGTACCGGATCTGCCGAGTCAGGATGCGGTACTGGAAGCTGCGCGCAAACATGGGGCCATCCGGGTGGTGACGGAAGAACAACATGCCGCTGCGCTGCAGGCGAACGCGGGGTTGGCCGTGGGAACGTTGCAGGAGTTTCGGCAACCCGGTCGCAAGCATTTGTTCCTGCTATCCGTGCAGGAACAGACCTCTGCCCCGGTGCAGTGAGCTGATGGAACCACTAGCCGGTTTTATGCGAAGCAGATGCTGTGCCCTGTTCTGACCCCTCGCCTCTGGTGCATTCTGCCACAGGGGCGGGGAGTCTTTCTGTAGCAGTCCTCCCCGATTCTGCCTCGTCTTGTCAGGCTCCCGCCTCTTCTTCTCCGGTCTCGCTCTCAGCTTTCAGCTGCCGCTACGCTCGTTAGGAGTAGGGCTCCATCCTTGCACCTCTGATCCGGAAGGCGCCGACCATGAGGAAGCCTCTGTGCGGGGCGATACCGAAAGGGACTGCGTTGAGTCGTCCGGTTGAACGAAGGAGAAGGCATGCATCCACTCCATCCGATGGTCGTCCATTTTCCGATTGCATTGCTGTTGGCGAGCACTCTGTTTGATGTCTTGGCGTTTCGATGGCGGAGCCAACAGTTTCGAGACACCAGTTTCTCTCTGCTGGTGCTCGGGATCCTGGCGGCCGGAATCGCGGTGATCACCGGGCATTTTGCCGAAGAGGCGGTTGAACGCAGCGGGATTCCGAAACAGGCCATCGAAATTCATGAGGAGCTCGGGGGCTCGGTATTCTGGGTCTTTCTCGGTCTGCTCGGGTTGCGTGTGGCATCCTCCCTGGGTTGGATGCGGGAGCAGCCGAAGCTGGTGCTGATGATCGGACTGAGCGGCGGGCTGCTCCTGTTGATTGCGAGTTATTTCGGCGGGGATCTGGTCTATCGATTCGGCGCGGGTGTTCTGCCACGATGAAGGCGGGTCCCGTGTGGGGTTCACTCTGTGACCATTCAGGAGGCCATTCACATGACGACACGTAGGCTGATGTTGTTGATCCTGTGCATGCTGCCGGCTGTTGTCCAGGCCGATGAACCGGTGTCTCGCGCGCCATGGAAGGAGCGGGCCGTTTTACGCGCCGGGCAGGTCGTGCAGGGGGATTATTTTGCCTTCGGTCCGCATGTGGAAATTTCCGGCATCATCAACGGCGACCTGTATGCCGCCGGTGGTGAGGTGCTCGTGGATGGAGTGGTCAACGGAGATGTGATCGTGGCAGGGGCCAAAGTGATCCTGTCCGGCACAGTGGCCCAGGATGCCAGGGTCGTACGTGCGCAGGTGACCGTGAGTGGAATGATCGGGAGGAATGCCACCCTCGGCGGCGCTGACGTGCATGTGACCGAAACGGCGGAGGTGCGGGAGAACCTCCTCGCCGGCGGTGGTCATGTGCAACTTGCCGGATCTGTCGGTCGAGACGCAAGGGTCGGGGCCTGGACCGCGACGCTCTCGAACCAGATTGAGCGCGATTTGGTTGTGGCGGCGGGGTCGGTACGTCTCACCTCGAAGGCCATGGTCGGAGGCAGGCTGCGATACTGGGGGGAAGCGGCCCCCTCTATCGATGAAGAGGCGACCGTTCGCGGTGAGATGACGCAACGGCCGTTACCCGAAGGCTGGAGTATCGAACGGGCGCGCAAGGGGATCGTCGGCATCCGGCTCATGGCTGCGTTCATCAGCTTTGTTTCGACGTTGATCCTGGGGTTGGTGCTCTTGCGGGTCTATCCGATGTTTGCCCGGCGGGTCACCGCGACGATCCGCGAGCGTCCGGCCCCGTCCCTCGGTTGGGGCACGGTTGCGCTGGTTGCCACGCCCGTGGTCGCGTTGAGTTTCGTCGTCACGTTGTTCGCGCTGCCGATCGGCCTGTTCCTGCTCGCGTTGTACGGTGCGACCGTCTATCTGGCGAGAGTGTATGCCATGACCTATGTGGGGCAAATTCTGATTCGCCGGCAGGACGACTCGTCATCGCTCGCCTGGCCCTTCGTGGCGGGGCTGGTCCTCTATTCAGGCCTGTCGCTTCTTCCGGTGATCGGCGGATTGGTGACGCTGTCGACAGTACTGTTCGGGCTGGGCGCGTTGTTGATCAGCAAGAAGGAGCTTGTCGGGTCCTTGCGGGAACACAATCAAGTGTAAGGCGTGCGGCGAAGCATCGGATGAACGGCGATCGATCCATGGCGAACCACATCCATCCGGCCGGCGTGACACTGGTGGAGGGGCGGACCCTGCGTTGTCGAGGCGCTTGGACCATGTCCGATGTGGCGCCGGTCGATCATGCGCTCAAAGGAATGGCCTGGCCCGCTCGAAGCGCGCTGGTCTTTGACACGAGCGGCATTGAGGCGTTCGATACCGGCGGGGCGGTCGTGTTGTTTCGCGCCCTGATGGAGGCCAAACGCCGGGGGTGCGAGGTTTCGATCGAAGGCCTCCGGTCGGACTATGCGCAGCTGATGAGTCTGGTGTCGTCCAATTGGGACGCGATTGTCGCCGAGGTCGCCCCGCGGCCCAACGGGGGAGAGCGGCTCAAGACGGCGATCAGCACTCATCTTGCCCGGATGATTCAGGGGATGGAGTTTCTCGGGGAGAGTACGACCGCACTGGTTCGTTTGGTGGCGGCGCCTCGTCGGATGCGTTGGCGCAGTTGCCTGAATAGTCTCCGGCTGGATGGGGTCAATGCGTTGCCGATTACCGGACTGCTGACGTTTCTCATCGGCGTGGTGATTGCGTACCAGGGTGCCGAGCAGCTTCGGAAGTTCGGGACGAACATTTTCATCGTGGACCTGGTGGGCATCTCGCTGCTGCGAGAAATCGCCCCGCTGATTGCGGCGATTCTGATCGCCGGGCGGTCGGGGTCGGCCTATGCGGCGCAGATCGGCACGATGAAAGTGACCGAGGAGCTGGATGCGTTGCAAACCTTCGGCCTGTCGCCGATCGAGCTGTTGGTGTTGCCACGGGTCCTGGCGCTGGTCGTGGCGCTGCCGCTTCTGACGGCCTATGCCGATGTGTTGGGTGTCTTCGGCGGCATGTTGATTGCGTCGAATCAGCTCAACGTGAGTTTCACGGCCTTTCTTTCGCGCTTCGACGAAGCCGTGGCCTTGCGACATTTGCTGATTGGTCTCGGCAAGGCGCCTTTCTTTGCGGTCATCATCGCGCTGGTCGGATGTTATCAGGGGTTCCAGATCCGCGGCGGGGTGGACGATGTGGGGCGGCACACGACGATCAGCGTGGTGCAAAGCATCTTTCTCGTCATTATCTTCGATGCGATCTGTAGCATCTTGCTCAACTGGTGGAACCTGTAGCTACAGGATGCTGAAAATGGCTCTCAGCTTCGTTCTCGCGTCGCGCAGAGCCTCTACGTACCACAAGAGTACGCCTCGGCTCTTTGCTTGCTGCGGCCTCGTAGGAAACCATTTTGAACATCCCGTGGAGCTGAAGGTTTGAGGCCGCGTATGCATGAGTTGCCTCCGACGCTCGCAACAGCAGAGAAGGTTGGCGTTCCCGTGATCGAGGTCAGCCATGTCTCGACGCGGTTCGGCCAGGCGGTGGTGCATCGAGATGTGAGTCTCACCGTCTTGCGCGGCGAGGTGTTCGCCATCGCGGGCGGCAATGGGTGCGGGAAATCGACGCTGTTGCGGGAGATCATCGGGTTACTGACTCCGACGACGGGGACGATTCACCTTTTGGGCACGGACAGCCGTGAGTTGACCCAGTCGAACGGTCGTCCGTTGCATCGACGGTTCGGTGTGATGTTTCAGCATGGCGCCCTGTTCAGTTCCATGACCCTGGCCGAAAACGTGGCGGTCCCGCTTCGCGAGCATACGTCGATGAGCGCGGACGTCATTCGGGACATCGCGGCGCTTAAGATCGCCCTGGTCGGATTGCCTCCGGACAGCGCGATCAAATTTCCGAGTGAGCTCAGCGGCGGCATGAGGCGCCGCGCGGCACTGGCCCGCGCGATCGTCATGGATCCGGAGCTGCTGTTTCTCGATGAACCGACGGCCGGTCTCGATCCGATGATTGCCGCCGGGTTCGACGATCTGGTGTTGAATCTGAAACGGTTGTTGGGGTTGACCGTGGTGATGGTGACCCACGATCTGGATTCCTTGTGGCGCATTGCCACTCGCGTCGCGGTGTTGGGAGACGGGCAGGTGATGGGGGTAGGGACCATGGAAGAGTTGGCACGTTCCGAGGAGCCGGCTGTGCGGAGTTATTTTCACGGGCCCCGCGGGCGCGCTGCCAGCCTGACTCATGCCGGGACGGCGTCGCAACGGGACTGAGAGGTATCGCATGGAGCCGAAGGTCAACTATGCCGTGGTCGGCGCGTTCGTCGTACTGTTGGGCGTGACCATCCTCGGTGCGATTTTGTGGCTGGGGAAAACCGACTATCGTGGAATCTATGATCGGTATTACGTCTACACCCGCGAGTCCGTTGCCGGACTCAGTGTGGATTCGACGGTCAAGTATCGTGGCGTGGATGTCGGGCGGGTGAAGGAAGTGATCCTGAATCCTGAGAATGCGGAAGAGGTCCGGGTGACGTTGGACATTGTCGGCGGGACACCCATTAAGATCGATACCCAGGCCGTGTTGGTGTCGCAGGGGCTCACGGGATTAGTGACGCTCAATTTGACCGGTGGGAGCCGAGAAGCGCCTCCCTTGACGCCGGTCGCCGGGCAGACTTATCCGGTCATCACGAGCGTGCCCTCGTTATTCGGTCGACTGGACGGGACGCTGGCGAAACTCTTGTCGGAGCAAGGCCTGTCGACCCTCGTGGCCAATCTGAATGGACTGGCCCACAATGCGTCTTCTGCGCTGGATGAAGACAATCGCAAGGTCCTGAAGCAGATTCTGAAAGATCTGTCGGAGGTCACAAAGGTGCTGGCGGAACGCAGCGGCCAGATTGACCGCGGAGTCCAGCAGGCGGTGCAGGCGGCCGATCAGTCGGCGCGCGTGACGGAGCAACTCGGCAAGCAGCTTCCGACGTTGCTGGACCGTCTGAGCAGAAGCGCGGCCGGATTACAGCAGATGACGGAGGATTTGTCGCGGACAAGCCGCACGGTCGGAGAGCTGGTCGGCGCCAGTCGGCCCGGTATCGAGCAGTTTTCTCGGCAGACGCTGGTCGATGCCGGGTCGCTCGTCACGGAGCTCCGGCAACTGACGGCCACGTTGAATCGCGTGGCGCAACAAGTCGAACGACAACCGAATGTCCTGGTCCTTGGCCGATCCGCCCAAACGAAGGGGCCCGGCGAGTGAGGGAAAAGTGAGGGTAAACCGGTGCGTTCTGCAATGGGTTGGCGTCTTGTTATGGTCCTGCGTGCTGGCGGCTTGTGTCGTGCCGGGATCAGCCGACAATCCGGTTCATACGTTTGTGCTGGCAGTGGGCGAGTCTGTGTCGGGGACGAACCCTCGCACGGGGCCACCGGGCGTCCATGGCGTCCTGGTCGTGGGGGTGCCGCAGGCGGAAGCGGGATTCGAGCAGGCGCGTATGGCCTACCTCCAGCGGCCGTATGAAGTGAGCTAGTACGGAACGAATGTGTGGGCCGATACTCCGGCTCGCATGATGGCTCCTGTGCTCCTTCAGTCGCTGGAGCGGACGAACTTCTGGCGTGTGGTGGTATCGATGCCGACTGCCGCCCGGGGGGATTACCGGCTGGATATTTCCGGACTGGTGTTGCAGCAGGAGTTCCTGCAGCGCCCAAGCGGCACCAGGATACGGTTGCGTGCCCAACTTACGGAGACGAAGGAGCAGCGGATCCTGGGCGCCAGGAGTCTTGAATCCTTCGAGCCGGCTCCGAGTGAGGATGCCTATGGCGGTGTGCTGGCGGCCAATCGTGCGGTGACCCGGGTGCTTGAATCGCTGAACGACTGGCTCTCATCCTGTCTGCAAGGTGCGGGGAAGGATGCCTGTTGATCTTCCACATTGAGGTTCCCCGCTCTGTCGATCGACAGGCTACGCCGACAAGGCATGGAGTATGCGCACACCGCTGAAGATCGGGTTCAGCTTCGGGCTCACGTCCGGCGTAATTACCACGCTGGGGTTGATGGTGGGGCTGCATGCGGGTACCCATTCGAAGTCCGTGGTCCTGGGCGGGCTGCTCACCATTGCGGTCGCCGACGCCATGTCCGATGCGTTGGGGATCCACATCGCGGAAGAATCCAAGAACCATGGGAACACGAATGAGATTTGGGAATCGACGCTGGCGACTTTCGCGGCAAAATTCGTGATTGCCGCAACCTTTGCCGTTCCCGTGTTGTTCATGCCGTTAGATCTGGCCGTGACAGCGAGTCTCATCTGGGGGTTGTCGTTGTTGGCGGTGCTCAGTTATGCGCTGGCGCGCGCGCAACGGGTGCCGGCCTGGAAGGTGATCGGAGAGCATGTGGTGATCGGCTTGTGCGTGGTGGCGATCACGCACTATCTCGGCGGGTGGGTGCGCACGACATTCGGGTAGAAACGCAGGGAACGAAGTTCGGATACGGATTCATGCGCGAGATTCAGACGCAACAGGCGTGAAGACGCAATTACCGAACGTCGGCATTGGACGACGCTGCGGATCGAGACAAGCCAATCCGGATGAGGACTGCAGGCTGATGAGCGAGAAGGCCGTTGAGGAGCTGAGGACGCTCGCGCACGGTGGCATTCCGATGCAATTTCCCGAGCCCAATCGGAAAGATCTGGTAGACAGTGTGGCATTCTGTGCGGAACGGGTCCTCCATCTGTTGCAACGACCGGGCGAACGTGGAGAGTTCACTCGGGCCGGACGTGAACATGTGCGCCGCCAATTTCTCATACCCCGGCTGGTGCGCAACGAACGTCGATTGATCAAGCAGGTACTGGAGGCCTCATGACCCAGCCGAACAGCCACACCCTGGTGGCATACTTTTCCATGGAGATCGGTCTGAATCCGCTGATGCCGACCTATGCGGGAGGGCTTGGGGTCTTGGCCGGCGACACGCTTCGTTCCGCAGCCGATCTGGGCGTGCCGATGGTCGGCGTGACGCTTCTCCACCGGCGGGGTTATTTTTATCAGCGACTCGATCAGAAGGGGTGGCAATCCGAGGAGCCTGTGGCCTGGGCGGTCAACGATTTTGTCGAACCCATGGAGCCGCGAGTCTCCGTCGACATCGAGGGCCGGACCGTGCACGTCCGCGCCTGGCGCCATCATGTCATCGGCGCGTCGGGCCATACCGTTCCGGTCTATCTGCTCGATACCGATCTGCCGGAAAATAGTCCCTGGGATCGGACCATTACGGATACGCTCTACGGCGGAGATCCGCATTACCGTTTGTGCCAGGAAATGGTGCTGGGGTTCGGCGGGTTCGCCATCTTGCGCGCACTGGGGCACGGGAACATTTTTCGATACCACCTCAATGAAGGACATGCGGCGTTGCTGGTCCTGGCGTTGATCGAGGCGGCGATCGGGACGGAACCGCGGAATGGAGAGGTGTCGCCGGAGGTGATCGAGCAGGTGCGGGAGCAATGTGTGTTCACCACGCACACCCCGGTGCCGGCTGGACACGACCAGTTTCCAGTGGACCTCGCGCATCGGGTGTTGGGGAGCCGGCGGTGTGCGCTCGCGCAGGCCTGTCAGCACCAGGGCGCGTTGAACATGACGCTGCTGGCCTTGCGGGGATCCCGGTTCGTCAACGGTGTTGCCATGCGGCATGGCGAGGTCTCTCATTCGTTGTATCCGGGTTATCCGATTCATTCCATTACCAACGGCGTGCATGCCGTGACCTGGACCGCGCCCTCGTTTCAAAACCTCTTTGACCGTCACTTGCCAGACTGGCGCTATGATCAACTGTCGCTCCGTTACGCGATCAGTATTCCCGGTTCGGAAATCTGGGCGGCCCATCGGGAGGCCAAGTTGGCGTTGGTGGACGAAGTGAACCGTCAGACCAACGCGGGATTCGATCGCGATGTCCTTACGATCGGCTTCGCCCGCCGTGCGACCGCATACAAGCGAGGGACCTTGGTGTTTCACGATGTCGAGCGGTTGCGGCGGCTGGGGAAGGAGGCCGGCCCGATTCAATTCGTCTTTGCCGGGAAGGCGCATCCTCAGGATCAGGCCGGGAAGGACATGATCCATCGCATCCACGACATGCGTGGGGAGCTGTCGGTGGCCTATCTCTCGAATTATGACATGACGTTGGCACGACTTCTCTGCGCCGGCGTCGATGTGTGGCTGAATACGCCGCTCCCGCCGATGGAAGCCTCCGGCACGAGCGGCATGAAGGCAGCCATGAACGGGGTTCCGAGCCTCAGCGTGTTGGACGGCTGGTGGGTCGAGGGGCATATCGAAGGGGTCACGGGGTGGTCGATCGGTGACAAGGTCGAAGTTTGTGAGTCCCCCGCACAGGATATGGAGGCCCTCCATGCTCGGGCTCTGTACGACAAGCTTGAGCAGAGGGTCATGCCCTGTTTTTACAAGGACCGGGAGGGGTTCATCGAGATCATGACACATGCGATTGCCGTCAACGCAGCGTTTGTCAATACGCAGCGCATGGTGGCTCAGTATCTACGCAATGCCTATCGGCTGGCCGGACAGGCTGTCAATGGAGCTTAAGGTGATGGCCCAGAATCCAGACGGGTTGCAATCCGATTATGCGCATCTGCTGACGTTGTGGACCTCCGGCGTACGGGACTATCACACCATGCTGTCGGATTACCTCACCGCCAATTCGATTTTTGTCGCGGTGATCGGACTGCTGGTGTCCCGGGAATCGCTGGCGCTTCCCTTCACCATCATCATTGTGCTGTTCAGTATGATCGGGATCCTCATGAGTGTGCAGATGGCGATCGTGCTCGGGCGGTTCTCCGGGCAGAATGCGCTCTGGGAGTGGCAGCTACGGGGCATTGAGACGATGCCTGAGTGGCGCGAACGAAGGCCGGTCAGTAGTCTCTATCGACTCAGAGAACATCGTGAAACGATCGTCGAGGAAAGGAATGAGCCTCGCTCCTTCGAGCCGTCCTGGGCGTTTCGGCAACATCGCCAATGGTGGGCACATCGGGCGATCAGTTTCCCCTGGTTCTTCGGCACGGTGTACGGACTGTTTCTGCTGTGGGGGCTGACGCAGGTGGTGCGGTCGAGCATGGTGACATTCGGATAGCCGATCTATCACAGCCCAAGGCATGGATGGCTTGTGCTCCGCAATTTGTTCGACCACTCCATGCGCCGTTTGAGCATCTCTTCCTAACCGGTCCGGCTTGCGCCCGTAAATCAGACCGCTGCAATCGTGGCCGTACCATCTCGAAGGAAATCGCAGCGGCCTGTCACAGGCCCGTCGTTGTGGCGAGCGTGGTCGGGGCGTGCTCGGTTTTCACAAGGAGACTGCGAGCCGCACCGGGCCGACTTTCTGGCGCCTTCTTGTGCTGATTGGCCCGACGTCCCGTTTCCCTTCCTCCACAGCTGATTCGGCAGGAACATTTCTTCATCTATCCTTCGTTATCTCTTCATATTGCCGGTCGCCATTGGCGTTATGTTAGGAGGCATGCAGGACGATTCGGGAACGGATCGATTGAGAGACGATGTCTGAGAGGCAGGATATCCAAGCCATTGCGCCGGCCACGCTGCTGCTTGTTGGTCATCACCGCGTGAGGAGTCATCGTCTTCCGGGGCCTGTCCCTTCTGGATCTGTCTAAACGGGGAGCCGCACTCTCGACCGTCGAGGAGATGCCGGTGAGATGCACGCGGGGCGAGGCATGAGTGCGGCACCCCCGAGGGCCACCGGGTAGTGTTGCCTCGGAAGGAACTCATCATGCAGGGACGATTGGAATCGGGTGGACGGCGTTGGTCCATCGTGTTGGCGGGGGACGACGGCGTTCGGATGCAGCCGACAATCAGGCGGTGGTTGGGTTGGGCGGCTCCCAAACAACATAGCCGTTTCGTGGGCACCCGATCGCTGTTCCAGCATACCCTCGATCGCACGATGCGATTCACGCATCCCGCGCGCACGGTCGTGGTAGTCAGCCGCGGACACCAGGGGGCCTGGGCGCAGATCGGCGCGCGGGATCCCGGGATGGTTTTGGTGCAGCCACGCGACGTAGACACGGCGCCCGGAATTTTTCTGACGTTGACCTACATCCGGGCGCGTGATCCTCATGGCAGGGTCGTGATCTCTCCCTCCGATCATTTTGTCTTTCCTGAGGAACGGTTTCTCGGAGAAGTCATCTTTGCCATCCGGGCTGCGGAGAAGGTGCCCACACGCCTGCTGTTGCTCGCGGCGCGCCCTACCAGGCCGGAGGCGGATGCTGGGTGGATTAAGCCAGGCGGCGATCTGGCCCATTTCATCACTCGCCCGATCCGGGCCGTCGCAAGATTTGTGGAGAAACCGGAGCCGGCGCTGGCGCAGTTGGCCTATCTCTCCGGCGCCTTGTGGAACACGTCCTTGATGGCGGGGAACGTGGAGACGATCTGGAATCTTGGCCGGCGGGTCCTACCGGACATGATGGCCCACTTCGAACGCCTTAGTAACGCGATTGATACCCCCAAGGAACCGGAAGTTCTGCGCGCGATTTATGAACGCATGCCGACCCTGAATTTCTCCCGGGATCTCCTGGCGCATGCGCCCGGCGATACGGCGGTGATGGAGATGCGGGGCCTCACGTTCCACGTCGGTCGCCCGGGATCTGAGTGCTGAGGCAGCAGGGAATCGTCCTGCACGGATTTCGGACATTGACCGAGGGCGTGTGGAAGAAGATTGGGTTTGAGAAACACGTGCACCCGGTAAGGGGACATGAACGTAGCGTCATGGAGGGGATATTGCCTCACCGCAAGGAGACCTGCTGAGGCAAATGGCAACAGAGAGGCCGGTGCAGAGGTTTTGTCCGCTTCCCGGATTAGGTGACTATTCACCGGTTTCCCGTATGTACGAGCCTGAGAGAGGCTGGCACCGGTCTTGCTCAGTCCAGACGGTATCAGCTGTTCACCGCCGGTATTTCCTATCACCAACATCCACTGAGGCCATTGCCTGCTGCGCGATGTGATGGTTCGTTCATCTGTGTAGGAGGGAGTCGCCCAACCGTTGCACAGGAGCTACCAT
>JACOEF010000110.1 GCA_024998705.1 Nitrospira sp. | reverse complement strand
CGCTGTCATGTTCCCGGTCAACACTGCGGGCGCCCCGCCATTCCAGTGTATGGGCCAGTCCGGTGGGACGGTCAATATCTGGCGTTGGAACGCGGAGTGGCAGAAGGATCTCGGCAAGGATAGCGCTGGTATGTGGGATGTGGATGACCAGTACCCTGGCATCTTCTGGGATTACTATTTCGAAGAGCCGGCAGGTGGAGTCACCTATCCGGATCGTATCGGCCGGAGCCTTGGCCCATTCAATTCCGGCATTTGGTCCGGCAATATCATGTCTGACCCAACCCTGCGCGTCAGCTCCGTCGAGGATCTGAATGCGAACGGGTTTAGCACTTTGACCACTCAAGCCCATCAGGATGTGATCGGCAATGGTGTGTGGGAGCCGTCCGGGTCCCTCAAGGGCGGTGGATACACCGGCCCGACCTGGCGCGTGGTCGTGAAGCGCTCGCTGGAGACCGGCGATGCAAACGACACCCAGTTCAAGGCGGGCGCTTCGGTGCCAATCGCTTTCGCAATCTGGGATGGTTCCAACATCGAGCGTAACGGTATGAAGGCGCTCTCCACCTGGTTCACGTTGAAATTGCCGTGAGCTAAGTGGCCTGAAGTGGCCGATCCTGCTCCAGTGCTGGGCAGGAAGAGAGTTTCAGATTCGTAGCAAGAGGGCCCCGAGTCGTTGCCAGAAATGGCAAAGTGACTCGGGGCCTTCGTGCGTGTGGAGGGAGAGAATGTCTCCCGCTGAGGGCTATAAATTTCTCGCTCCACGAGAGGCGGAGGGTTGCATTCGGACTTGAGCGGAGTGTATATACCGATACAGTGCAATTCTTCTGAAAATACTGATTTTCCTGCTTAATATAAAGATAATCCTATGAAAGTTTCACTCCTGTTTCCTCCTACGTGGCACCCGTCTCAACCCTACCTCAGTCTTCCATCATTGACCGGATTCCTCACTCAGGCTGGCGTGAAGAACGTCTCCCAGCGCGATCTCGGTATAGAGTTGTTGGACAAGGTGCTGACGCAGTCCTTTGCGCATGACCTCTATCAGCAACTCGTGGCCAAGCAGAAGAGTCTCGAGCGCGAGCGTACCGGTGAGACTGGGCCTGGGAGCGCGGAACAGCTGGCTCGTGTGATCGAATCGCTCGACCGGTTTCCCTATTTGTTCGAGCGAATTGAATTGGCCAAAGAAACGCTGCGAGGAGAAGGGTTTTACGATATTGAGGCCTACCGCAATAGCCTCTTTCTGATCGATAAATGGCTCGAAGTATTGTCCTCTCTGTATTTTCCGACTCGGATGACCGTGGTCGATAACCAATTCGGCGACTATTCGATTTACTCGTCGAAGGATCTGATCAAGGCTATTCGCGACGAAGGGCAGAATCCCTATATCAGCCTCTTCCGCGAACATGTGTTGCCGTCCATTTTGACTGAGCGTCCCGATCTGGTCGGTGTCTCGATTACCGCGACCTCGCAAATTATTCCCGGCCTTACGCTGTGCCGACTGATCAAGGAGCATGCGCCGGAACTGCATGTAACGGTCGGCGGAAGCATCTTTACCCGGCTGGTCGATAATCTTCGGCGTTGTCCTTGGTTGTTCGATCTGGTCGATGACTTCGTCGTGTTTGAAGGCGAAACCGCTCTGCTGGAGTTGGTCAACCAGATGGACGGCAAGCGGGATTTCAGCAAGGTTCCGAATCTGATTTATCGCCAGAACGGCAAGATTTCGGTTAATCAGCCCTTTTATTCTGAAAATATCAATCAGCTCACGGCGCCCAATTACGACGGCTTTCCGCTGGATCGGTATTTGTCCCCCGAGCCTGTCCTGCCGGTACAATTTTCACGTGGCTGCTACTACAAAGATTGCGCGTTCTGCGCCCTCACGTTGGATCACCAGAATTTCCGGCAGCGTGATCCGGGTAAGACGGTGGACGATTTGGTCTGGTTGAAAGAGCGCTATGGCGCGCAATCCTTTTTCTTCACCGACGAATGTTTCGCGCTCTCTCCAACCAAACGCCTGTGCCAGCAGATGATCGATCGGCAGGTGAATGTGAAGTGGACCTGCGAATTGCGTTTCGAAAAGAATCTGACACGCGAACTGCTTGGACAGATGCGGGATGCCGGCTGTTTGAAAATCGTCTTCGGGCTGGAATCGTTCAATCAGCGAGTCATGGATTTCATGAAAAAGGGGATCAAGCAGGAATCCGTTCGCCGAATCGTCGACGACTGCGTCGATCTTGGGATTGCCGTGCATTGCTATGTGATCGTCGGGTTCCCCACGGAGAAAGAAGAAGAAGCGCTTGAGACCATGAACTTCGTGGTGGGGAATAAGAAACTCCATGAATCCTATGGATTCTCCTGTCAGCCCTGTCTGTTCGATCTGGAGAAAGAGGCGCCGATCATGAGTGATCCGGGGAGTTACGGGATCAGGCGTATCATGCGGCCGGCGACCGAAGACCTGAGCCTGGGTTTCTTTTTTGAAGTGCAGGAAGGCATGACGCCTGCTCAGTCCGAGCAGCTCTATCAGCAGGTCTACGAAAAAATCAGCGAAGTGGTGTGCGAATTACCGTTTAACTATTCCATGGCCGACGGGTTGCTCTATATCGCCCGGGCCAAGTCGCAAGCGTTGCAAGTGCCACAACCGACCGGCTCGTAGCGTTCGTGCGGTCATCAGCGCGGGCCTCCCTGCGGCGTTGACCGGTTGTGGTCAGAGGATTATCATCAACGTTTTGCACAGGGGGCTGAGATGTCTGCTGGAGCCGCCGCCGTCGAACGGACAACCGGACGGGTTGAAGATCAAGGGTTGCTGTTCGAATACACCATCAAGTTGGTGCTGTTCGTCGGGTTTTTCGAGCTCGTCCTCTATCGGCTGGTCTCCCGGCTCGGCATGCATATCAGCAAGATTGCGGCCCAGCATGAGCGGGTGGGGACGATCTTCCAGGTGCTGACGTCCGTGGGGTTCGCCCTGTTGAATGTCGTCGCAATCTTTGTGTTTCTGGCCTTGGTGGTGCTGTTGGTAAATCGAGCTCGTACCAGGGGGATCACGGGATTTAATGCCGTTACGATTACCAGTGTGGCCCTTCTGTTGATCCTCACGGTTTCTTTCTTGATTGTGCCGCCGGCCATGCTGGGTTCTATTGCCTACAATATCGTGACCCTCATTGCGCTCACTGCATTGATGTTGGAGTATCTCTCGCAGCAACAGGAGTGGTCGAAGCGAGTCATGGGGGTGGTGTATTACTTCGGCATTTCCGGGTGGCTCTATTATCAAATTTTCTCCACCACCTATGGGTGGATGGGGGTCATTGCGGCCCCGCCGTTCGTGTATGAGGCCAATCGTCTTGGCGAAGCGCTGATGGTGCTGGCCAGCATTCTGGTGTTCTGGGCCTATGGGCGCGGGGTGTCGTTCCGCACCAGGAACCGGCAGCAGCGCCGACGCGCAATCTGGTTCGGTGCCGTTTCGGCGGTGGTGTTCTTTGGGTTGTTGTTTATGGATTATTGCCTGGGGCTCTACAATCCGGTGCTGGCCCATTCCATCCGGAAAGCCGGGGAGGGGATCAGCTGGATCTTTCAGATGGGCATGGGGTATACCTTTTATCTGCCCTTTGCCTTTTATGTCGCAGGGCTGCTCTGTTGGTCGTACACCGTGATCAGGCTCGTGACGATGGGGCGTCTTGCGGGGTACGGCCTGGCGTTGATGTTTATCGCCGGCTATGCGTTGTTATTTTCCAGTTTGACTCTGATGGTGGTGCTCGGGGTGATGTTACTGACGCTTGACCGTCCCAAAGGTGCACTGACGGAACAGGCAGCGGTGACCAGGCCACCCCTCGTCGGCACGCAGGAATCTCTCGTTGGTGGACAAATTTAATCTTATGAGTCACCCAGATTAGGATACGTTGTTATGGATGAACAGACACAGACAGGCGGAACAGAGCAGGGGAGTGCGGCGGTGGATCCTGGCGATCAACCGTTGAGCCCGGATGAAGAAATTGCGGAAATCGAAAAGTTGCTCAGTACCGAAGCGGACGATTTTCAGGCACGATGCCGGCTGGGAGAGCTGTATTTCAGCAAGGGCCGCCTCGACGATGCGCTCACCGAAGTGAAAAAGTCGATTGAGATGGCGGAGGGGCTCCGGACCGAGATGAACCGGTCGCTCGCGATGTACTACTCCAACCTCGGGACCATCTATGCGACCAAGGGGATGATCGACGAGGCTGAAGCTGAATTCAAGCGCGCGCTTGATGTGCATGCCTACGATGTGCTTGCGTTGTTCAATCTCGGCCGCGTGCAGGCGGATAAGCGAAAGTACATGGAGTCGAAGAATTACTACGAGCGGTTGGTCGAGATCACGCCCGACGATCCGATGGCGTGGTACAATCTCGCCGGTGTGTACGTGGAGCTCGACAATCCACAAGTCTCCGATTACAACACCATGGACATGGCGATCCAGTGCTATCTTCGTGTCTTAGAGTTAGATCCGAAACATCTGGAGGCGAGCTTCAAATTGATGGAAATCGCCCTCAATCATCGGAAGACGGATTTGGCGATCAAGGTCATGGAAAGTGCGGTGGAGCACAGCCCGGACGAACCCCTCGCGTACTACAACTTGATCAGCGTCTACGACAAGTGCAAGATGTTCGAGCAGGCCGAACAGGCTCGTCAGCGCTTGAAAGAACGATTCGCGAAGAAAGCCAAAGAGGGAGCCGCATCCTGAACATGTGAGCAAAGGAGACACACCATGTTTGACAGTCTTGGTTTTACAGAGTTGATCCTGATCCTGTTTATCGTGCTGATTATTTTCGGGGCAGGGAAGTTGCCCCAGCTTGGCGAGGGGATCGGCAAAGCGATCAAGGGCTTTAAGAAATCCGTTCATGAGGCGGATGCGATCGAGGCTGAAGCCCAGGCGCAAGCGCAGGCTCAGCAGGCCGAACCGGTGCAGGCACAGGCTACTCAGGCTCCGCCGCCGGTGGCGATGCCGACGCCTGTTGTTGAGCAGCCGGTCGCTGCAGCGCCTCCGGCCGCGCGCGCATAGCATTCTTTGCCACCATGGGCCTAGCATAGAACGGATTGACACAGTTATGGAAACGGACGTTCAGTTAGCGGTCGGATACATCGAAACCTTTGCCGGAAACGGGAAGGCGCGAAGCACGGGGGACGGCAAGCGGGCTGTGAAAGCCGGCATTCCCCTTCCGCACCACGTCGCGCTGGATCGGGACGAACGCTGGCTGTATTTCGCCGAATCAGGCAGCGACCGGGTTCGTCGGGTCAGCCTCACAGAGGGCACCGTCCATAATTTTGCCGGCATTGGGGAGACCTGCTACAGCGGCGATGAAGGGCCTTGCGGAGAAGCCGGCCTGTATCTGCCGTTGGATGTCGCCTGTGATTCACGCAACGATCTTTATGTCTGTGATTCCGGGAGTAACCGGATTCGAAAAATCGATCGTGAGACCGGAGTGATCACGACAGTCGTGGGCACCGGTGAGCATGGATTTAATGGCGACGGCCCGGCGCTGGAAGTCAATTTGACCTGGCCTGCGGCGATTGCCTTCGACGCGGACGACGTCATGTATATCGCCGATACGCAGGCGCACCGAATTCGTCGGTACGACTCGCGCACCGGCCTGGTGGAAACCATCGCGGGAAGTTGGACCGCAGAAGATGAGGCCCGTGAGCAGCCATTAGTGGCGCGTAACCTGGTCGTATT
>JACOEF010000536.1 GCA_024998705.1 Nitrospira sp. | reverse complement strand
CATGGAGGCCGACGTTGATGGCCTGATCGGCGCGGGTCGCCACGAACGCAGCAGCGAGCGCGCGACCTGGCGCAACGGCTATCGCGACCGTTCGCTGGATACCCGGGTAGGCACGCTGAACCTGAAAATCCCCAAGCTGCGTGCTGGGTCCTATTTTCCGGGCTTCCTTGAGCCCCGCAAGATGGTCGAGAAAGCGCTGGTTGCGGTGATCCAGGAAGCGTGGATCGGCGGGGTCAGCACCCGGCGGGTCGATGAACTCGTCCAGGCCATGGGCATGACCGGCATCTCCAAGTCCACCGTCTCCAAGCTTTGCAAGGACATTGACGAGCGCGTCCATGCCTTTCTGAAACGCCCGCTCACCGGCGAATGGCCGTATCTCTGGCTCGATGCCACCTATCTCAAGGTACGCGAAGGCGGGCGGATCATCAGCGTTGCCGCAATAAT
>JACOEF010000391.1 GCA_024998705.1 Nitrospira sp. | reverse complement strand
GGGTTGTAATGAAGCGCGGACGGGTCATCGGCTTGGGCGACAAAGGCGTTTCCCATAGCTGCGGCAGCAGCGGATTGCCCTTGCAGCCGAGGGGTTTGAGCCTGTGCCGATGTCGTCATGCAGGCGACTACGACGGCTGGAAGAATCATGCACAGGGCCAAGGCACGGCGGGAGCGGTCAGCGAACACCATGGGGTTATCGTCCTATCGGAAAATCTGAGTGGTCGGAGCCGGCGATGAACCAACGGTCGACGATTTGCCGCAAGCGGGTCGCATCGAAGGGCTTCAGGAGATAGCCCTCAGCTCCGGACTCCACGGCCGCCATGGCGCGGTCCAATGCCTCCACGGCCGTCATCATCACCACCGGGAGCGTGGGGTGGGAGTGGCGTAATTGCCGGAGGATTTCAAACCCGTCCAACTCCGGCAAGGCGATATCAAGTAAGACGCCGTCGACCGGCGTGTCTGCCAACAGGCGCAACGCGGCGAGACCCTCCGCTGCCGTATAAACCTGAACTCCTTCCGATTCGAGTCGATCCCGCAGAAGGTCACAAATATCAGGATCGTCATCGACCACCAGCACCGTGCGGCGGACGGCAGGCAATCTGGTCAGGGGGATCGAGTCGCGTGACTGCAGGGGCAGTGTGAAGATAAACGCCGTGCCCTGATCCACCTCGCTACGTACTCTGATGCTGCCGCCGTGCAGATCGACTAAGTCTTTCACGATCGCCAACCCAAGTCCCAAGCCCTTGGTTTGGCCGCGCTCTTCTGGCTGCACCCGAAAGAATGGATCAAATAGTTTCGGGAGGGCATCCGAGGGGATCCCCTGGCCGTTGTCGCGGACGACGACCTGAGCCATATGGTGCGGATCGATTGAGAGTTCCACCGAAACGTGTCCCCCGTCCGGTGTGTACTTGATAGCATTATCCAATAAATTCGTCAAAATCTGGCTGAGCCGGTCCTGGTCCGCCCACACCAGCAGCGTCGAATCGGAGCTCTGGAGCTCGATCGTCAGATGTTTGGTGATGGCTAGGGGAAGGAGTTGTTCGATGACATCGCCGGCGATCGCCGGAAGGCAGACGTGATCGAAGGAAAGCGCCAGTTTGCCGGCCTCGACACGGGAGAGGTCGAGGAGATCGGTGATCATGCGAGCGAGCCTGGTGCCGTTGGCTTTGATGCGAGTGAGATATTGCTCCTGCTTCATGTTGAGCGAGCCGACGAGTCCCTCGATCATATTGTCTGCGAATCCGACGATGCTCGTGAGAGGCGTTCGAAGCTCGTGGGACACGTGAGCGAGGAATTTCGATTTGAGTCGATCCATCTGTTTGAGCTGTGCGTTCGCGGTTTCCAGCTCGGCGGTCCGTTCGCTCACACGCGCTTCCAGACCCGCATTGAGCGATTCGATCTCGCGATAGGCTTGGGCATTGTCCAGGGCGATGGCGACCTGACTGGCGAGCGTCATCAACACATCGAGATCGTCCTGCGTGAGCGCCTGATTGTGCGTGCGGTCGACCGTGAGCGCCCCGATGATGGCATCGTGCGTTTTCAGGGGAACGGTAATAAACGATTTCACATTGACCATGCTGATCAGTTTCTGGTCGAACGGGTGGATGCGGTCCCAGAGCTCGTGCACGTTATTCATGAGCACCGGCTCACCGCGTAAGAACACCGTGCCTTCCACACTAGTCGGGTCGGTGATGAGGACCTCCTGCGTGCGGAGAAAGGCGGCGACATCCTGCGGCATGCCGCGTACTCGAAAGTCGTGCGACACATTGCGGGTGCGATCGAACTGGACGATCATGGCACGATCGTAGTGCAAATCGCGGACGATCGTATCGAGTACATTGGTGAGCAATTCGTCACGATCGAAGGTCGAACTGAACAAGAGGCCCGCGCGGTGAAGCGTGGTGAGATCATTGATTTTACGGCGCAAGGTGACGGCGGTGCTTTGTTGTTCCAGATACGCCTCGCGCAACTCCTCATGCCGCGCATCGACGACCTGTTCCTGCTCCTTGAGTAACCGTTGCAGTGGTTTGGCGGCCCGACGCATGTGGTTGGTGATCATCCACCACAGCAACGACGCCGGAACGGCAGCGAGTCCCAGCGCCTCCACCGTCGGTACGTCTGGTTGGCGAAGATGCAGGTATGTGAACGTTCCCCCTGCGACGAGCATCCACATGGCGAGCGGGACGGAGCTACGGACCTGCGGTATCCAGGTGAATTCCCATTCACAGTAGGGATCGCCATTGGCGGTGCATGCGAGATCCCTGACGGTGGCGGCCGCTGTGCCGTGTATTTGAGTCTGCACCCGGGCGATACTGCTCTTGCACGACAGGCAGATGACATCCACGCACCGTGTCCGGTAGGGACCAAACTGCACCAGGGCTCGATCGGTAAACGTCATACGGAGGACCGCCGAACGTCTGGTCACCTGTCCGACCTCAAACTCCAAGACTCCTCGGACGTATTTGCTGCCGAAATAGGGCCACATCTTGTAGAGTTGCGGGGTGGAAAATGGGCGACAGAGGATTTAAATCAACGGGGGGACTTTCCGGTCTGTGCCCACGTTGACGTGAAAATTGGGATCGCCGGACAGTTGTTCGCAGAATTCCCTGAGGTAACAGACGAATTCATAGGAGTAGCTATTCCAGATATTGCGAAGGAAGTCGGGCGTGACGTGATAGGTGCGGTCCGGAAGGCGCGCGTTGAGTAATCGGCACAGTTCATCCAGCGCTTCGCGGGCAGCATTTTCCCCACCGGTGCGGCGGAGATAATCGTGCAAATAATCGACGTTGGATTGAACGATGACGCCGCTGATGTCACAGATCTTTTCGCCCTGGTCGTTGAGGCCGAACGGGCGAAACTCCATGAACGGGCGTTCGAGAATGGAGTGTTCTTTGGAGAGGAGATCGATCATACGGCAGCCATACGATTCGGTCCATGCCTCGTGGCGAGGGGGCGCCCCGGCGCCCAGATCATAACGAACTGGCGCGCCGGAGGCGAGCGCTTCTTTCC
>JACOEF010000359.1 GCA_024998705.1 Nitrospira sp. | reverse complement strand
CGGGGACCGACGTTTCGACTTGGTGGTGTCGACGACTTTGGACAGTCGGCCGGCTGAGAAGCGGCTGTAGGTTTCTTTCACGGTTGCGCGTTCAATGACGGTTTTGGAGAGTTTGGATTGAGCTAATTTGCTCTGTTCATACGGTGACGATGCGATGTAGTAGCCATGCCCCTCCGCGCGTGTGATCCCCTCTGTCTTCAATTCCAACTTAAATTGCTGTTTGAGTGCGTCCAACCGCTTTTGTTTCGGAGTGAGTGCTGCGAGCTCGGTTTGCAAGCCGAGATACTCCTCGACGGCCGGCACCAGTTCAGTGCGGAGTTCCGCAATGCCCTCAGGAGGGACTTGTTCGACCCCTTCCCAGCAAAACTGGTACGGACAGTAGTCGCAATGGTAGTTGTCGGCATTGGGATATGGGCGAGCAGGCAATGTGTCTTGATCCCGATACTGTTCCACCTCTTCAAAGCGACGGAGTGCCTCCTTATACAAGCCCACAAAGTTTTGCTTGGGATAGATGCGTGTGCCTGTGCTGTGTGTAATTTCAAGCACGATCAGGCGGTCGTTGTCGCGGTCGTAGCGGACTCGATATTCGAGGAACGCGCTCTGGTTTTTGTTCTTGATGAGGAGGAGCGCTTCGTCGATGTGAGGATTCAGTGCGGCCAACCCAACCAGATAGAAGACCACATGTACGAAGTAGTTTATCGGGTAATTCCCTTCTGCAAAGCGAGTGAAGGTGAAGTGTTCTACAGCCTTCAACTCCAGGAGGCGATCAATCCCCAAGAGGTCCGTGATGACGCCGTCAATGTGACCTTTGATTGGGAACGGTCGACCCTGGAAGGTCGTGGTCGCGCAGGTTAATTCAAGCTGTTGGCTGTGGAGATGAAACGTGCTCTTGGCGATCCAGTTCAACACTAGTTCTTCATGCCACGTACTGTCGTCAAGGACAACGAGGAAGCGACCGCTCGGACTTTTCGCGGGAGCGTGCCGGGCATGGTATGTGAGTTTGCGGATGCAGTGGTCGGGACCGGCATTCGACGGACGAGGTCGGTACTCCCATTCCTGATGTTCCATAAGGGCGAGTGGATGGATGAGTTCAGCGAGCATAGGGCCTCCGGGTGAGTTCGTGCAGCGTGTCGATCGACGGGGAGGTCGTGCGGTTCGCTGACGTGAAGAAGCTGTGACATACCGTTTTGGGACCAAAACGGTATGTCACAGAGTTATGGATACGAGTGCGTGATGGCTGAGAATGGGGGAGGGAGAAGGATGAACGGCTACGGATCGACACAAGTGAGTATGCAGGGGAAAGACGTCTCCGCAGAGGTGGTGAGCTGCCCTGAGGAAATGCCTCAGGTGGTTGGGGTGATCACGAGTCGGACGCGTGCGCGTCGGGGCGCCGGCGAGTGGATCGAAATCGGTCGCAAACGGCGGGCGTTTGTTCCGGACGGGCTTCCCGTGCCTTCGGTCGGAGAGGTGGGAGAGTTCTGGGGGCGAACGATGGCCAATGGCGCAGATCTCTTTCTCATGGTCTCCGGGTCACGATCACGACCATTCGAAGCCTGCGCGAGTCCATCGGAGCTGCTGAGGGTCCTCGGCTTGCGTCGTGCCCCACCGCGTCAGGTCGAGGAGGTATTCCAATTGTTGGCCCCTCTGGTGGAATGGCTGTGTTGTGCAGGTTGGAAAGCTGTGGCGCGTGGAATATTGAAGGGCACACTGCGATCGGCGCGGGCCATCTCCGCAGATCCGTTTCTGCTGTACCGCCGCTGGCGACTTCCCTTTCAGGCTACGGTCGCGGCCGCGCAGGGGTTAGGGCATGAGTTGTGTAGTGACGGACACTATAAGGCGGCGGTGATGGAGGCGCTCGCGCGAGCCGACGAGGAAGGGGTCGGAGGCATCTCGGAAGTGCAGCTTGTGGCCCGTTGTGAAGAATTGATCGGACTGCCTGCAGACAAGGTCGCGTCGTCAATCACGCTGCTGGCTGGGCGTGTGGGGAAATTCGAGCACGGCTTGTGGTTTTCGCCGGGGGTGTATTTTGCGCGAAAGAAAGCCCTGGCCATGATCCGAGCGAATCAGCAGGACTCTGGTGATGCGAGATCGAGCGTGCAAGCCGGAGCGCTGCGGTATCGGTATGCGATTGTCACTGGCGGTGCTGGGAGTGGAAAAACTGAATTGGCGAAATCCCTCATGGCCCAGGTGCGCGAGCAAGGGGGGAAGGTGGCGGCCACGGCGATTACCGGGAAAGCGGCGACCCTCCTCGGGGAGGACGCCACGACGCTGCATAAGCTGCTGGGGTATGGGGGCGGCGGCTATTCGGTGTCCACCGTGGATGCCGACCTGGTCTTGGTCGATGAAGCCGGCATGCTGACCTGGCATATCTTGTATCGATTGCTGCTCGCCTGTCGAGGGCAGATTGTGTTGATCGGCGATCCGCAGCAACTAGCCCCGGTGGGAGCGACTCCGGTGATGACTGAGTTGTTGACCGTTCTGCCAGTAGTGCGGTTGGGCGAAGAAGGCTCCAAGGGGTCCTTGCTGGTCAGGGTTCAAGTGATTCGCTTCGCATCCGAGGCACTCCTGCTGCATCAGTTACGGAAGGTGGTGCGCGGCTATCAAGACACAGGGGTGGAGTGGCAGGCTTTGTCGCCTGGGTATGCCGGAGGACTCGGTGTGGATCGGCTGAACCGGTGGCTGCAGGAGATTGTGAATCCGGACGGTCTGCCGTGTCATGGCGGGTTTCGAACGGGGGACCGCGTCATCGTGACCAAGACTCGATACGATGGGGGCCGGCGAGCGGTCAATGGGGAGCAAGGGCGGGTGCTCGGGGGAATGGGTGACACGATTGCATTGCGACTGGACTCCGGGCGTGAGGTCGCGCTTAGGGTAGAGGAACTGCAGTTGAGCTATTGCATTACCGTGCACAAGGCGCAGGGAGCCGCTATGAGCGCGTGGTGTTTGTCATTCCAGAACGGGAGTGTGGGACGTTTGCGGTCGAGGAGCGCATGCAATATGTCGGCAGAACGCGTGGACGCGAGGCGACAGTCTGTATGGTGTATTAGCGTGGGGGGTGGTGTATGAACCCGAGGTATTGGCGCGGGTCAGGGCGACGTCAGCCCATGAGCCTGCGTGCGGTCGGAGCCGGCGTGGTAGCGCCCAAGGCATCTCGGAGCCTGGACCGTGTCCTGAGGTTGGAATATCACGACACGAGTCCGTCAGGAAAGAACCAGATGGGGCTGGCGGTGATCGAAGGTCGGCCTCGTCGGTATCCGACGAAGCGCTTCACTCGGTGGCTGACGAATGTGGAACGGGAATTTCGGACGCAGCTACGAGGGATTCAGCCGTACCTCCCGATCCAGGGGGCGTGCTATGCAATCGTGGAATATGTGCCGGGCGATCTCATCACACGGGATCTCCCAGGAATGCAAGACGCGGTCTGGCATATGTGTGAACGGTTTGGCATTGTCACCAATGACAAGTGGTTTCAGCATCTGATTTGGATCACGCGGGCCATGGATCGTGCCCATCCACGGCTCTGCTTGCGAATTGTCCCTGGTTCATGGGCATTGGAATGGGTCGTTCGGGATCTATCAGGGAGTGTGACCCTGACATCTGTGCTTCCCTACCGCCGAACTCTACGCTCTCCTGAAAGCATGTGCTGCACCTGTCCGCGGTCCTTCGGTAATACGAGGGTAGCAACCTTCTGTGTTGTGTAATGCCTAAAAGGAGATTGGGACCGATGCGTGGAGGCAGGAAGCGGGTACTGGCGGTTGCGGTGACACTGGGGTTCATAGGTCTGGGGGCCGACGTGGTAGTGGCGCTTTCCCCGGTGAATATCAGTCCGGGCTATCCGACCTCGCTCGATGACGCCTATCCTGTGCCCACCAACCAGGTGGTGATCCAATCGGCGCTGCGGCCTGACATCGCTCGGAATGACTCTGGCTCGGAGAGTGGGCGTTTCCGGGCGACGCACGATCTGCGCTATGGGGCGACAGAGAATATGGAATTGACGGTCAGCGGGACCTCGCTCCGAGGCCCATTGAATCCTGGGACTATGGACGATCCCAGATCGTTCCAGGTGGGAATTCTTGCGCGGTTTCGGAAGCAAGCCGAAGAGCGAGACCTGCTGCCCTCGATCAGCGTGCGTGTGTTGGGTGAGGTGCCGTATGCGGGAGAACGCACGAATCCTGGATTGCGCTGGGCGTTGGTCACAACCTGGAATCTGGGGAATCGGTGGTGGCTCCATGGCAATCTGGGATATGAGGTTGTGCCGTCATTTCAACCAGGTCATTGGGTCCCGCATCGCTCGAGCATCATTTTCGTGAACCTGGGGTTTGTGAAGGCGCTCGATGAGTCCTCTGCGATTGTGGGCGGCTTGCGGTTCCAGGAAGACCCGCTCAATTCGAAGAAGCAGGTCGCCAGTCCGGAGCTGGGGTATGTGCTGGCGTTGGACAAGCACTGGTTACTCTCGTTGAGTGCCTCCCGTGATTTCCTGGGATCTGTTGGACAAGCGGCGTTTCGTGGGTCAGTGGGAGTGACGTATGCGTTCTAGCGGGGGGAGGCGCTACGCGACTCGCAGGAGGCGATCGTGAGGATCGCTTCCAAGATGGCGACTCTCGGCACGCTGATCCAAGCCCCGGTGATGGGGACAGTGGAACCAGACAGTAACACCTGTTTGTTGGGATAAAACGAGGAGCATCACCGATGGGACTGTATGGAAACTTGTTGAAACCTTGTCCTCGTTGCAACGGGGAATTGTTTGGGTATCGTTCACATGATGGCGACGAATTCATGAATAGCTGTCTTCATCAGTGTCTTCAGTGCGCTCGGTTATTCCAGCGATCGACCGACGGGTCCTTCCGAGCCTGGGGTGGGCGCGTGGCTCCTGTCGATCTAATTGCCTCCTAATCTGCGCGCGTCCTCTCGTGCCTACGTCGTTGCATCGACGCCGTCCCCTCCGAGATCCTGTTTCTTCTGTTCGTCAGTGAGACACCCTGGCAGTCGGTAATACCAAGGATGAGTCTGGCCATTCGGAAGCCGTGGTGAAAGGGGAAAGTATGACAGGGGGACGGACGAATTACTTGTCGTGGGCCGGTCTGGCTTGTGTGGGACTGCTGACCGTCGGGGGCTGTACCACGCGACCTGCCGTGCCGCCAACGATGTCGGAGCCAACGCGACTTTGCGGACAGGGCTACACGTTTCCGACAACGGTGGTCTCCGTCCAATCTGGTCCGCAATGGCTGCTGTCTCGTCCGATGGGATGTCCAGAGCCGACGCCGCTCACACAGGTACCTAGCAAACCGACGGTGGCGGATCTCGAGCCGAAACCGATCAAAGCAGGGATCCATCGGCTACAGGGGTTGCCGACGATTTCGTCTGGCCCATTGGTAACCCGTCCTGGTGACACGTCACACACCCCGGGAAGCAGTCCGGACAAGGCCGTGACTCCTGGTCCCACGGGAAGCCCGACCACACCCGCGTGCCGTCGCGAGCCTGAGGTACGGCACCGAAGCGTCTCGTTCGCAATGGGGTCGGCCGACCTGTCAGAGCGTGCGCACCGGGACCTAACGGAACTGCGCATCGAGGAGGTCCTCTATCTGCGGCTGGAGGGCTACACCGATCCGACCGGGTCTCGGGAGACGAACGAGGAACTCGGGACGGCTCGGGCACAGGCGGTGGCGAAGGTGCTGCAGGCGCGCGTGAAGGGGCTAGCTCAGGTGGAAGTGGTCGGTCGCGGAGGATGCTGTTTTTTGTCGAACCACGCGGACAGTCGACGCGTGGAGATCACGATGTTGCTGCGAGGGAGGTGTGGAGATCCCTTAGCGGTTGAGCGGCGATCGGAAATGCCTCCGGTAACACCTGTGGTGTCAACTGGTGCCACACAAGACTCAGGGAAACCATAAGGAGAGGCTGGGGAGGAGCATGGCAATGCTGGAATGAACTGAGGGCGGTCATTCGGTTTGGCAACCGCGGGTCTTCTGAACTGTGAGCGATGAGCCAGGGGAGGGGCCGGAGTATGGACAGTGGCTTAAGGAAAGTGGCCGGAGAAATCTGGCGGATGAGTCTCTTGTTAGGGCTCATGGTGCTTGCTTCGTTTGTGGTGCTGGCCGTGCCCGCTTTTGCGGGTGCGGATTCGACGTTCGGACCGTTGGTCACGCTGTTGACCAACTACATGCAGGGGTCGCTGGGGACGTTGTTAGCCCTGGTCGCGGGGGCGATCGGGCTGGGATCGGCGATGGCGGGCCGTTGGGCCGGCATGTTCACGGGATTCGGTGTGGCGGCCGCCGCCTTTTATATCCCCAACATCATCCCGACCATTACCACGGGACTGATGTAAGCGCGCGTTAGAGGTAAGGCGTCGTGACGGCGGGGCGGATCAGAGCCCCGCCGTCACACGGGAGTAGGAGAGGCACGGATGAACGGCACGTTTATTCCACGATATCTCGATAGCTTGCCCCAGATCTTCTGGTGGGAAATTGATGAGTTGGCCGTGCTCTTTGTGTGCATCTTTCTCGGCATTGTCACGAAGTTCCTGACCTACCTGATTGTGATCGGGATCGTGAGCACGTTGGTCTTGTCGAAAATGAAGAACGGGAAGTCCGAGGGATTCCTCTTCCATTGGGCCTATTGGTCTGGTGTGCCCACGTTTCAGCTGACAGGGGCACCGCACGGAACCACCCGAGAGATGATGGAGTAACGACGATGACAATCGAGCTGTGGAAATCCAAACTACATAACGCCCAGGTCTTAAATCTGGTGTTCGCGGCCCTGGCCATCGTTCTGGCTGTGGCTCTGGTGGCGAATGGATTTTTTCGACAGAACGTCGCGGTGCATGTGGTGCCGATCAATCCGACTCAGGAGTATTGGGCGAACGCGATGGGGGGCGACGAGTATTACAAAAAGTCCATTGCCATGGCCATGTTGCCGTGGATTGCCAATGTCACGCCCGCCTCTGTTGATTTTCACCATCGTCAGCTCCTGCAGTGGGTTCCGTCGAGCCACTATGGGCTGATGTCCGAGTCTCTTGGGGCGGAAGCCGTGTACGTGAAGACCAACAATCTCAGTCGGGTGTTTTTTGTGACAGCCAGCCGCGTGGACGGCGATATGGCTGTGTTCGAGGGGATCGAACGCCGCTTTGTGGGGAAGAGTGAGATCCGGGAAGAGGAGCGGGAGTACCGCATTTCGATGCGATGGGAGCAAGGGAGGCCATGGGTGGTCGGGCTATCAGCGGTTCACTTGGATCGTTCGCTGCAGGATAGTCAATCAGATCCGGCAAAGGGGTAAGGGGAGACGTATGACATCCAGCGTGTATCGAGACACAAAGCACCGGGCGATGGCGATGTGCGTCCTTGGCCTGTTGTTGTGCTTGTCCTGGGCCGAGTCAGCTGGAGCGGCGGTGGTCGTGGGTGATGAAGGTGCGACGACCCTCACGTTGTCCGGCAGGGATTTGAACGTGCTGACGTTTCCCGCGCCGATCACCATGGCGACGAGCTCCAGGGCGGATCTCAAGGCCACACCGGAAGGGCGCAACCTGATCGTCCAGGTCAAAACCGGCCCCGCCGATCTGGTCGTGATGGCCGGCGAGCAAACCTACCTCTTTGAAGTTGTGGTGAGCGCGTCGCTCGGCGCACAGACCGTCAATATTGAGGATAGGCGTGCCGGGGCTGCGGCCTATGACTCGGATCCTGCCCGCCAAGCCGGGGACTACGTGGATGGGCTACTCGAGACATTGCAGATGGCTGCGCGTAGCGCGTTGCCCAAAGGGTATCGGCAGACGACGATGACTGAAGAACGATATCCGAAGTGGCTCGAGCTGAAGGTGGTGCAGGGAGTCGAGTATCGCGGGCCGAAATACCGGGTGATTGTGTACCGTTTGGTGAATACCTCGGGACATAAGTACACCTTGCGGGAACAGGAATTCCTGACTGGGACTCAAAAAGCGATCGCCTTAAATCGCGAGGTGGTCGAGTCAGGCGAAGAAGTGGTGGTGTATCTGCTGGATGACGCTCCGCCTGAACCACCCAAACCCAAGCCTGAGCAGAAAGTGGATCCAGACGCAAAGGGCTAACCTCAGACCGGAGACCTAGGATGGCATCGATTAAACCGACGGAGAGCGCGATTCTCAACCCTGGCGACCCGATTCGGCCAGAGAAACCGGCCCCTTCAAAGCTGTTGGCGGGAGTTGTTCTGGTGGGTGGATTCATCGTCCTGAGCATGGTGCTGCAGCAATTCCGAGGCAATCAACCAGGGATTGTCCGTGGCAAGTCCCCCGTCAAGACCGTGTCGATCAATCGTGAGGCGACGGACAAAGAAATCTACATGAAGGACGCAGGGGCCAGGATTGAGGCCTTGGAGCAGCAGCGGGACCAAATGCGTAGACTGTTGGAGCAGGATGGGCGAGACAAGACAGAGATGAAGACACAGTTGAGCGATTTGCAGAAGCGGATTGAGTCGGTGGCGCGTTCTGGTGGTGGGGCCTCAGCCGGGACAAAGAGTGGCGCCTTGCCCCCGCTGCCTCCTCCGCTCAGCGCCAACCCCTTGGGTGGAGCGAGCGCGACGCCTGTCTCGACCATGCCAGTGCCGAAGGGTCCCATTCCCGTGCAAAGCGCCCCGAAACCGGTAGGCGGGCCGCTTCCGGCCCCTGGGACCGCGATCGGATCGACTGATGGGTTTCAGGTGTTTCGGCCAGAGACAGTGCCTGGCGCCAAAAAGCACGAAAAGAAACTATGGCTGAACACGGGGACGATTATCCCGGTCAAGTTACTCTCCGGCATGGATGCGCCGGCTCGTTCGACGGGGGCGCAGGGTGGGGGGGCCGCTGTAAACAGTCCCTACCCGGTGCTCATGATGGTGCGCGACATCATGAAGCTTCCAAATGAGGCGAGGATTGATGCGAAGGATTGTTTCCTGGTGGGAGAAGGCTTGGGAGATTTGTCCTCGGAACGCGTAATGATTCGCGGCAACGCCATCTCGTGCGTGAAAAAGAACGGGGAGGCGGTCGATATCGAATTGAAAGGGTTTGTCAGTGGGGAAGATGGCAAACAGGGGATGCGTGGGCGGGTGGTCTTGAAAGAAGGGGCATTGTTGGGCCGCACGCTGCTTGCTGGGTTTGTGTCCGGCATCTCGCGGGCCTTCATGCCCTATCAGTCCGGATTTTTCGTTGCCCAAAGCCCGAGCCAAGCTTTCAACTTACCGCCGGCCGGGCCCGTGGCAATGTCGGGGATGGCTGGTGGCGCCGGTCGCGCCGCGGAGTTGTTGGCTCGTCATTACAGCATGATGGCGGCTTCCATTTTCCCGGTGATCGAAATCGACGCGCAGCGGGAAGTGGATTTTATCGTGGGAACGGGACGCGAGTTGGAGGGGTTCTTCCAGTAATTCAAACGGGAGCATGTCGCGATGAAACAATCCTATCAGCAGCTAATGGCGGGCCTGTTGTGTGCGGTGTGTGTGTCGGTTGGGTGTGAGCCTGATTTGAGAGCCGAACCGGATGATGGTGTGAGGCCTATCAAAACGGTGATCGAACAGAAGTTTCCCGGCATGAAAGTGATGCGAGTGTCCAGGACGGAAATCCTGGGGTGGCTCTTGGTAGAGAGCGACAGTGACCGAGTGGAAAACTTCATGTACGTGCATGAGTCCGGGAGATACGTGCTCTCCGGGGCACTCTTCGATATTCAGATGGGCCGGAACGTGACGCAAGAGTATGTGAGAGATCGTCAACAGGCGCTGCTGGCCGGGATGGATGCGTCCAAGACAATACTACTGTCTCCCATGCAACCGAAGTTGGATC
Source organism: Nitrospira sp. (assembly GCA_024998705.1). Classification (GTDB taxonomy): domain Bacteria; phylum Nitrospirota; class Nitrospiria; order Nitrospirales; family Nitrospiraceae; genus Nitrospira_A. The sequence continues at coordinate 2,369 of JACOEF010000359.1, read as the reverse complement.
GCCCGCTATTGGTCTTCGACGATCCCGACTGTAGATTCTGTCAGCAGTTTCATCCGGAGGTGAAAAAGCTCGTCGAGGCAGGCATTCCGGTGGCCGTGGTGCTGTATCCGCTCGTGCGGACGCATCCGGATGCGTATCGCAAGTCCGTCGCCATTTGGTGTGCTCCCGATCAAGTCGAGGCGCTGGGGCGAGCACTGATGTCAAAGCCGGTGATGGGAGAGGCGGAGTCTTGCAGTCATCCGATCGACGACAACATCAGATTGGGGAAACGGCTGGGGGTGAACTCCACTCCGATGGTGTTTTTGCCGAATGGCCAATCCTTCGCCGGCTATCGTCCTGCCAGTGAAGTGTTGGCTTTACTGCAGATGGAGCCGGAGCAGAAGTAGGGAAAACGGTCGGGGCGGATTCTCGAGGAGGCATACGACATGATGTCTGGGTATATGGGGCGCTGCATCACGCAAGGTGGTTCATGGCACCGCTTGGGCCCTGGGGCAGCTATGGGCCTGTGTGTCGTCCTGGCGGGCTGTGGCGGCTATGAATCCAATTTCAGTTGTAAGGGATACCCAGATCAAGCGACGTGTGAATCGGTCTCCGAAGCCTACGAGAAGCGCTTCGCTGCTGGCCAAAGGGTGATGCAGTACACGAAAGACCAGAAGGATGCCTCGCACGACACCGGCGCAAACTCAGGGCCAAGTCAGGCCCCGCCTCCGATGGTCTTCAGCGGCAAACCGGACAGCGCTGTCGGCAGGCCGGTGATCACGCCGGCCTCGGCCCTCCGTGTCACGGTATTTCCCTGGAAGGATACGAAAAAACGCCTCCACGATCAGTCGCGACACTATCTCATCGTCGACGAACCGGACTTTATTTTCGGGCATATGGCGCAGGGTGTGAGTACCGGATCGAGTTCGGGGCATGGAAAAGATCTGTATCCGAGAATGGGGCGGATGGTCGAGAAGCGAGACGGGAAGAGGAGTCCCAGTGGGAACGCGGCGGCGAACGCCATGACGGAGAACATTCCGGAAGTAGGGCAGCGCTCGGCGCCGATGCCTGTGAATCCTCTTGGTTCTGGCGGCATCATGCCGCAGGGCTTTCCGCAGCTCCCTCAGTCCGGGGGAGCCAATTACCTGACCGATGATGGCCAGTTGGCACCTCAGTAGTGGAATGATCCCAGAGGAGCGAATATGTCGACGATTCTTGAGTGGAAGGCAAAGCAGCTGGTCGAGCGGACAGCCATCAGTGATTGGTTGCCCTACGAGGCTTGGGATGACACCAATCAGGTCTATCGTTTGGATGATGGGCGTATCGGTGTGGTGTTTGCGAGCAAGCCCCTACTGGGGTTGTCGGAAGAGTCCATTCAAAAACTGACGAATCTCTTCGAGTCAGACCTGCCGATCGGAACGACGTTTCAATTCATGCTGCACGCATCCCCCATCATCGAGCCCTATCTGGACCATCACGTTGTGCTGGCGCAACGGGGGCAGGCAGGGGAACGCTATGTGGCCGATGCACGAAAGACCGCAGAGTTCTATCTGCATGCTCGAGACACACAACTGACGTCCAACCCACCGTTACGCCCCCGAGATTTCACCGTCTATGTGTCCGTGGCCTTTCCGACGCAGGAGACGACCGCGCAGGGATGGGAAGATGAGCGGATACATCAAGCGGTGTCGGGCATCGAGGGGCAGTTGAACACGTTAGGATTGCTGCCTGAGCGGGTGGGGCCGCTGCAATTATTGAATGTCCTGCATGTGCTGCTGAACCCGGGCCACGGCTGGGAGAGTCGGCCGCCGGCGTACAGCGATCAACTGCCGATACGGGATCAGGCGGTCCGCCTCGATACGACGGCCACGCTCCGCACCAAGATGATTGAACTGGACGGGAAGTTTCTCAAGACACTCACCGTGCAGTCGTGGCCTGTTCAGTGGCATGGCGGCAACAATCGCGAATTGATCGGGAGCCTGGTGCGGTTCACCGATCAAATCACCTGTCCGTTTTTCCTGACGTTGAATGTCTTGAAATTTGATCAGGGCAAAGCGAAAGGCAAGTTGCGAAAGAAGCACGTCGTAATCAACCAGCAAGCCAGTGGGTTTCTTCTGGGGCTGATTCCCTCCCTCAGGTTCAAATTGGACCATTTCAACGGTGTGCAAGCGCAATTGGAAAACGGAAGACAGCTCATCGGATCCTACTTCCAAGTCGTGCTGTATGGGGACACCCCGCGTCACGTGGAGGAGCAGACAGGGACTCTTCGAGCCCTGTATCGCGCTAAGGATATCAATCTGCAGGAGGATCACTTCATCGGCTGGAAGATCTTTATGACGGGGTTACCCCTCGGCCTCCCGTCGGATGACAAAGCGCTGATTGATGGGCTG
>JACOEF010000620.1 GCA_024998705.1 Nitrospira sp. | reverse complement strand
GGTCAAGACAGTAACCACCGTTCGAACTGATGAAATGCGATTCCCATCCATAATCCGCCTGCAGTTGGAATCCCTCGGCTAGAAGGACTTCCTTTGAGCGGTCATAGTCACGGCGATCAACCAGGATGTCCAGATCGAGGAATTGGCGTAAGGCCAGGCTGCCATAGGCCGAAACTGCAAGCACCGGCCCTTTGTAGGGGATCGCTGAGAGCTGCTTAGTTCGAAACAGACTCAAGAGTTGGAGCAGCTCCTGAGCAAGGTAGAAGTGCAGGAGAGCAGTCGAGCAGTAGTGGACCTTCACATAGTCCAGGATATGCCGGGGCACGACAGTTGAGCCAAGGGACTGGAGTTGTTTGTAGAGAAGCGGCAGTACACCGTGATTGTGAGAGATACCAACGAGATCGGACCAGGCTACATCTTCTCGGATACAGGCACAAATCTCCTCTGAGATCTCAGTGTCGACCGGAATTCTTGCCAGGTTTAGAAGGATAGCGCTTTCCCTCGATAGGCTGGCCGTAGGGTTGTCCGGAATTGTGAGGAACTTACTAGTCTTCACCGAGCTCTCCCTTTTTACCATCGGAGGGTGCTGCTCAACGCTAACCTCTGATCGATTCAGTGTTGAGCAACAATGGGTCGTATTCTTTAGCGCCTAATAGATCAACCTCGAATCGTAGTGCACGTACCCTGAGTGGTAACTTTACGGCTGCCAAAAATCTTTTTCAGGTTGTTGAGCACCTGATCCAAGAGACTCTGCTCACAGGGAGGCCTAATAACCGTAATTTGCCCTTCCG
>JACOEF010000240.1 GCA_024998705.1 Nitrospira sp. | reverse complement strand
TTTCTCGCTGGCGCGAACCGCGACCAGTTCGGCTGCCCGCTGGACCAGGTCACTGAGGTCGAAATCCACCACATCCAAGTCCAGATGACCGGCTTCAATCTTCGACAAGTCGAGGACATCGTTGATCAAGCTCAGCAGGTTGCTCCCGGCATCGCGAAAAATCTGCACGTACTCGCGCTGGTCTTCATTCAAGGGGGTTTCCGACAGCAGATCCGCCATGCCCACGATGGCGTTCATCGGCGTCCGGATCTCATGGCTCATCGTTGCCAGAAAGTCACTCTTGGCTCGGTTGGCGAACTCGGCCGCCTCCTTGGCCGTCAGGAGGGCATTTTCGGCTTCCAGCCGCTGCTTCGACTCGTAAGCCAGGGTCACCAAATTCCCAACGGACGTGGCAAACTGCACCTCCTCCGTCGTCCACTTGCACGGGACTCCGATGCGCTCGTGACAGACCACCCCGGCCAATCGACCGCCAAAGAAAATGGGCACGTCCAACAACGAGGTGACCCCCAGGGCTCGGAGATAGGGCTGCACCAACTCACTCGTCCGTAGGTCGCCGAAGACATCATAGGCATCAACCACTTGTTCCTGAAGAAGTTCGGCAAAGTAGCGCGGGTACTCGGCCACATTCAGATATTGTCCCCGCGAATGCCTCGCCGGCCCCTGTTCGTACAGCTCGACACACTCCAGCACCGACCCGGTCCGGTCCAACAGCCACACACTCGCCCGGTCCACGCCAAGCGCCGCCGACGATGTCTGCATCAGCTCTTCGAGCGCCGCCCGCCAGTCACCGGAGCCGATATGTTGGCTCTTGGTCAAGCGCATCAATGCCTGTTGATGCGCTTGGAGCACAGATTGACTGCGACGTAATGCCGCCTCCGCCTCAGTGCGCCTCGTAATATCCAGCACGAGGGTGAGCAGATAGGTCTCCTGACCGATGCGGACCGGCTCAACATTAAACAGCCCGTGCCGAACCTCGCCGGATTTCGTACGGTAGGCTTGCTCGAGATGTCGCAGAAACCCCTCTCGCTGCAGCGTCTCCGCCAGCTGTCGACGATCCTCCGGATTGACCCAGATTCCGATGTCGAGCGAGGACCTGCCGATCAGCTCGTCGCGTGAAAAACCAGAGATCCGCGCGAAGGCCTCATTGACATCGATGACCCGGCCATCTTCCAGACGGCTGATCGTCATTCCGGCGGGACTGCTCTGAAAAGCCTTGGAGAACCGTTCTTCGCTTTCGCGCAATGCCTGCTCCACGCGTTTCCGTTCGGTGATATCGCGCGCCACCACTTGGAAACCGCTGATGTTGTCCCCCTCCATGAGGAGCTGCGTATGTTGCCCCAACCACACGTCCCGGCCGTCCTTGGTGGCCACCGGCAACTCATAGACCGTGCGCGATGTTCGGCGGATAAACTGGCGCCCATAGAACCGCGCGACCTCCGGGCGGTACTGCGGCAGAACGATCTCCAGGTAGTGGCGTCCGAGTAATTCATCCGGGAGGTAGCCCAGGACACGAAGTGAGGTAGGATTACAGTAGGTGACCTTCCCGGCGGCATCGGTTCGATAAATAATGTCGCCGGCCTGTTCGACCAACGCACGGTATCGCGCTTCGCTCTCTCCTCTCGCTTCCTCGGCATGCTGTCGCGCCGTGACATCCAGATGAATGCCCGTCATTCGAACCATCCGTCCCTGCCCATCATACATCCCTGTCCCGAGCGCAGAGATCCACCGATAAGATCCGTCGTGATGCCTGAGTCGATGGTCCAAGCGGTACTGTTTGATATACCCGTCCTGAAACAACCTCACCGTCGCTAACGCCTGCGCACGATCATCGGGATGGAGACGCGCCTCCCAGTCGGCGACCGTCGCCCCGATCTCTGAGTCGTGGCATCCAAGCTGGCTTTTCCAGCGCGGTGAGTAGTAGGCCGTCTGCGCTTGCAGATCCCACTCCCAGACCCCCACGTCCGCACCTTCTACGGCAAGCTCGAACCGCTGACGACTTTCGCGCAACGCGACCTCGATCGCCTGTTGCTCGGCTAATTGGGCAGTGAGCCGATGATTGGCCGCTAGCAGGTTCTGCGTTTGCTCTGCGACTTGCAGCTCCAAACGACTATTGGCTGCACGGAGCGCGGCCTCCGCCTTTCGCCGCTGCGACAGTAGAGAGGCCGCGCCCCAAATCATCGAGGCTCCCAAGGCACGATTGAACAGCACCATGGGCAGATCGACACCGGGACGCGCGAGCCACACCCCCGCTGCGAGCAGGATCGTACACACGGAGGCATATCGCACGGGAGCTTCAGGCCAGGCCAGACTAGAACTGATCCAGAGCGGGAGCAGGTAGAGGAGCCAGATCACGTGACCAAGCGGAGTCGCCACGTCCAGGAGAAAGACGCCGAGAGTCATGAGGCAAATTACGGAGAGCATCCTCGAATCGTCTCCTCAAGCATTTCGCAAGAAGGGCTCAGCCATGCGTGATATTTTCGGAAAAGTTTCCCGTAAGATACGCCCATGTCTCAGGGAGGTAAACCCGGGCAATCGGCCCTAGTATGGCCCTATGAGCAGGTCCGTTGAGAACTACCCACGGCCGTGCAGCCCACGCGAGATGCCTCGGGCATGTCACGGGTGGGCGCTTGGGCAGTGGGATGGAACACGACAGGCCGCGCTCGCTGTTTCGTGTGGGAGCAACTGAACGAGACGTTCAACGAAGAGGGAAAGACGATTTGGAGGATTCGCACAGACAGGCGGGCACGGGAAATCGAGACGGCACTCAGTCGACCCGTTCTAATTTCCAGCTATGATCCACAAACATGCCCTTCCCCCGCCACCCATCATGGGGATACATTTTCCCGGTCCCATAATAATCGCCATCCAGGACTTGCAACTCCGCCGCATACTGAACCCAATCCTGCGTGAGCGTATCGTTTTCAATCGCCACGTGCAGGAAATAGCGGCCGCCACAGAGCGGAAGGTGGGGGATATGGAAATCGACAAACCCGGTCCCTTCGAGCGTGAGAGGCTGCCGGTCGACAACGTCCGTTGAGAGAATGCAGGCGGTGCGTTCGTCACGGTTCAGGACGACCATGACTCGCATATTCTCGAACACCTTCCGAACGTGACAGGCATAGTGCACACGCACCACGAGATGTTGTCCGGACAAGGCGGGCTGTACCGGTTCCAGCTTCTCATTGAGGAAACCGATGGCCTGCACCATCAACTCGTGCTTCGTATAACGATCGGTGCGGTCGGCTAATGATGCCTCGCCCCCCGTGAAGGCCTCGCTCATATACTGTTCAATGATCTGCTGCGGACGACCGTCGCCCACAATATTGCCCCGACGCAGCAAAATGGCGCGCTGGCACAAGTTGGCCACTACCGGCAGGTCGTGACTGACCAGGATGACGGTTCGCCCATCACGCCGGACCTCATCCATCTTCCCCAAACATTTCTTCTGAAACGCACCGTCGCCCACCGACAACACCTCGTCGACGATCAAAATCTCGGGATCCAAATGGGCTGCGACGGAAAACGCCAATCGCACATACATACCGCTGGAGTATCGTTTCACCGGGGTATCGATAAACTGTTGCGTGCCTGAAAATTCGACGATTTCTTCAAGTCGGCGATCGATATCGACCTTACGCATCCCGAGCATGGCTGCGTTCAGATAAATATTTTCCCGCCCCGTCAGCTCGGCGTGAAATCCTGTGCCGACCTCAAGCAGCGAGGTCACCCGCCCGTAGATGTCGATTTCACCGCCGCTCGGCTCCGTAATCCGTGAGAGCACTTTCAATAACGTGCTTTTTCCGGCACCGTTGTGCCCGATAATTCCCAACACCTCTCCTTCGGTCACCTCAAACGACACATCATTCAACGCATGGAAGGTCCGCGGCCCTTCCTCACTCGTGGCCGGCTCCCCGAACACGGATCGACACGCATGGGCGAACCGATCACGCAGGGTATCGTGGTTGACCGCTGCAATCACGTATTGCTTGCTGACATGCCGGGCGGAGATCGCAATTTCAGCCATTAGATAACATCCGCAAAGGTGCGCTCCATACGCTTGAAGTAGATGACCCCGCTCACAAACAGCAGCAACACGATCGCGAGGCTCGGCAACATCATCTCCAGTGAGGGCGCGCGCTGGCCCAGTAAGGTCCACCGAAATCCCTCAACCACGCCGACCACAGGATTCAGGCTATAGAGCGCCCGCCATTTCTCGGGAATGAGGCTGATGGGATAGACGACCGGAGAGGCGAACATCCAGAACTGCACAAAGAAGGGAATGATGTGTCCTACGTCCCGAAACTTCACATGCAAGGCTGAGAACCACAAACTGACCGCCAAGGCCGCCAGTAACGCCATGACCAGGAAGATGGGAAACAAGAGGATCTGCCACCCCGGAGTCATGCCGAACCATAGCATCAGCGGAATCATCATGAGCAAGGAGCACAACAAATCGACGGCCGGAGTCGCAGCGGCGGCCAGGGGGATGATTAACCGGGGGAAATACACTTTACTGATGAGATGGGATTCCCCCACCAAACTGGTGCCACTCCGGCTGGTCGCTTGCGCGATAAAATTCCACGGCAGCAACCCGGCATAGGCAAACAATGGATAGGGCACTCCATCCGAAGGCAATTTGGCCAGATAACTAAAAATCGCCGTGAACAGAAGCATGGAGATCAGCGGCTGAAACACGGCCCAACCGGCCCCGATGACCGCCTGCTTATACCGCACCTTGGTATCGCGCCACACCAGAAAGACAAGCAACTCGCGATACTGCCAGAGCGCTCCCAAATCGAGGTGTAGCAATCCCCGACTCGGTCGAATTTTAACAGTCGGTGTTCGCACAACATGCCCACGAGTGGGAACCGGCACGGCAGGGACATCGAGACTATTTGAGGCCTTCATCGTCATACAGATCCCACTAGCGTTTGATGAGATGGGGTTCCCAAAATGAACGGTCGTACCGCGGCCAAGCGTGGCAGCCGAACGGAAGGCGGCGTTGATTGAGTTCGAAACAGATCTGAGGGGTCACTTCAAACCCGAAACGCAAGCCCTCCTCGAAGGAGGCCACCTTAAATTCAGGGTCGTACCGCACTGCCTCAGTCGACCAGAAGTGGTCTTCATTTCTGGTCCCATCAGGCCGCAAATACCACTGGCTCACTTCTCGTGTCACTCCGTTGTACCGCTTGATGTACTTGAACCATTTCCATGGAAGATACAACCATCGCAGAGGAATCGACGTGCTTGAGACCACCGACTGCCAATACACCTCGGGATCGATCCAATATCGATCAGACGACAGTACCTTGAGGAAACTCGGCACCTTTCTCAGCGAAAACCCGCCGTTTCCGACACGAGGCGTCGACACCCAGGGGCTGTCATTCGAGTGCATCCATGGCGAGCCGATGTAATCCAACCCGGTGTCGCACCACTCGATCAATTGATCGGAAAACACCAGGGCATCCAGCTGATAAATTAAGATGTACTCGTAGGCCTTGAACGCTTCGTAGAAGAGCGGCGAGAGCATCAACCTCGTATTGGCGTTCGCGCTGCCGAAATACGAATCCGCAAACCGTTGGATGCGGTATCCCGGCCGCTCAATGTCCAAACTCTGCGGCACGACGAGATATTTGTCATACCGGCCGAGAAAATGTTCCAGGTGTCGAAACGAAATGTCTTCATCCGACGTAAACTCGGTCCGGTTGTATGCAGGCACCACCACCGCAACACGACTCACGGCTTCAGCTTGCGCAGTACGTTCGTTGGCCACGAATACTCCCTTAGGACTTTGCCAGTGACGGCTTAAACCAGAACGACCGCCGGGGCGAACCGGACCGGAGCAATTCCGGAACCGTCACAAATCGGTATCGTTCCCTCGATTGTTCCAGCAGGATCTCCAGGGCCTGTAACATCACCTGGCGATCCGGCCAAGATTGATGTTCCGCATCGACGCCATGTGCGGGAGCCCCCTTATCGAATAACGTATCATGCAGCAGGACGATCGCACCCGGTTCCAGACTGTCCAGCAAATAGCGGCTCAACGCGGCGGAATCCGATTGATACCAGTCCCCGCTATTGACGTTCCACCCTACCACCTCGTAGCCCAGCAGCAATGCCTCAAGCCGGGTGACCACTGTTGGTTCGCCGTAGGGAGGCCGAAAAAGACGAGCGGCGTGGGAGCCCAGCTCGCGTTCACATGCGCGGATTTGTCGGCGTCGCTCGCGACCGGAAAGACTGGGGAAGGCGCGATGGTCCCATGAATGGAGGCCGATCGCATGCCCGCCGGCGGTAATTCGCTTAACAAGATCAGGCTGGTTGGCGGCAGCTTCTCCGACCAGAAAAAACGTCCCTCGTGCGTGATATTTCTCCAGGAGGGCCAGGACCAGCGGTGTACTCTGGGGATCCGGTCCATCATCAAACGTCAGCGCCGCAATGGACTTGTCGGTGACCACATGGGTCACACTCCCTAACGCTTTCCTCACGGCTGTGGAAATCACCGTCCTGGGATGCATCGGATTGGTTCTACCGCTACTCCACCATGGCCGGAGGCGCCCAAAACCGCAGACTGCCTTTGAGCGATCCCATGAGACGACCAAGACGCCACCACAACATCGCTTTTCCTTCCGGAGTCCGGAGCAATTCCGGAACACGCACTAAGAGAAACCGCCAGGCGTGTACGTACTGACGCCATCGCCACCACTCCGAGGAAGACCGGCTGCCATATCTCTTGTACAGAAAGACCTCGTACTCCGCATAACGCGACGCTTGAACATAGGCGCCTCGAGCACTTCTGCGCAGACGGCAATGCAGCACCGCCTCGGGAACAAACGTCAACTGCGTCCCCTGCTGCTGGATTCTCATACAATAGTCGACATCTTCACAAATTGGAATCGCTTCATCAAATCCGCCAACTGCCTCATGCAGCACCCGTGTAATCCCCAACGTTCCGGCGCCGGCATGCGGAAACGGCAAGAAGCGGAACTGCTGCAGCGCGGTGGCCTGTGTATGTTGACGCGCCATTCGAAGCGACGGAGGATTGAGCTGCTCGAAATCCAGGCGACAGGCGACAAACTCATATCTGCGGAGAGCGGCCTCCATCGCGGCGGCCCAGCCTGAGCCAGGAATGTCATCCGCATCGCAGAACAACAGCCCGTCCCCCGTCGCAGCCTTGACACCCACGTTTCTGGCGTGTGCAGCGCCTCGCCGGGCGGATGCATCCACGATACGTAGACCGGGCAACTGCCCCTCGTAGCGCGCGACAATGTGCGGGAGATCGTCCGTCGAGCCGCTATCCGCGATAATCACTTCCCACTCATCCGGCCAAGCCTGATCGAGCAAGCCGCAGAACACGTCTTCGATCGTTGGCGCCGCATTCCAACAGGGAACGATGACACTCAGTTTCATGGACGACCCTGCACGGAGTTGATTTACGTACAGTCGCTATCGACTGGAACCCACAGATGCGGCCTCCGCGATGCGTGGAGACTGACAGACAAGTCGATAGACATTCGCCAACCGCCGCCACTGCACCCAGTAGCCGGGATCCTGGAACAATGCGCTGAGCGCCACCACCCTGGCCATCCGGGGGGAACCGCTCTGAAGCGTCGTGGCTGCCGCCTCCAGCAACTCTCCCAGCAGCCGACGTGTGGGAGGCGAAGAAGGAGCCGGACCAGCGGCAATGGCACGCCCGATCTCCTCCCAAAAGGACTTCACTTCACGAACCGGATTCCTCGACGTGGCCGCCGACGCACCGGCGATACGCTTCAGCCAATCCAATACTGCCGGCTCCTGCAGTAACCAGGGCGCGGCACGCAGCGACATCAACAGATGCTCACGAGTCGGCTTCAATCCCCCGCCGCTCCACCACCGTTGGTGGGCGATACTCGCACACACGGCAGCCCGCGCCTTTCGCCTCACGCGATCCGCTTCCGCCGTGGCGGGCAACCGTTCCAGCACGGCTTCGACAATTTGCGGGAGTTGCCGTTCGTTGGTACCGTTTACAATCGTGCTGTACCATAGCCCTTGTTGCGAGTAACGCCCGCGCGCAACCGGCCCGCCGGCAAGAAACATCCAGGGTGTCAGCGCGGCGATTCTGAGCGCCATGTCATAATGTTCCATCCCGGCTATACTCTCATCGAAATACCCTGCACGTTCGAACAACTCTCGCCGGACAAGCCATGTGGGCGGATGTAGAAAGTCGTCGGTCGTGGTGACAAACGCCTCCAGCACGTTTCCGGATGGACCCCACTCGGGCCAGAGCAGGAGGGGGACCTCGCTGCCGGTCACGACACTTTGGCCATACAGCACGCCGCCCTCAGGATGCGCCTCAAGAATCGGGACTTGCACCATCAGTTTGTGCGTGAGGAATTCGTCGTCGTCGTCCAGGAGCGCCACATATTTACCTCGTGCCCGCTTAATGCCCGCATTGCGCGCCCCTGACGCCCCGCTATTCTTCTGCAATCGCAGGTACTGGACTTGTGGGAAGTCCGCCGCCACTTGGGGAGTGTCATCCGGCGAACAGTCATCCACCACGATGATCTCCATGTCGAAGAGTTCACCGGATTTCTCCTGTGCCAGTGCAGAGATAATGGCTTTCCTGAGGAGCTGTGCCCGTTTATAGGTTGGAATCACAACACTGACCAAGGGACGCCCAACAGGCAGGGCACCTATTTCCCCAGCCCCTGGTTCGCATTGCGGTTTCGCGCTGGTCTCGCTCATGACCGTCACAGCCCCCTATCCAAAAGTGAAGCCATGCATCTCGTGATGCACCCCGCACGGCGCATCCCACGCTGCGACACGGTAGGAGTAGCCACGGGAAGTCGTGCGCACTACGCCTGAATCACGTACCAGGAACGGAGCCTCTTTCCACAGGAACCGTCCGCCTCCGTCGCAGGCCGTGGGCAATGGCCGTCAGATGCGCTCCAGTTACAAATCGTAGCATGCCACCCACTAACGGGCGAAAAATACTTGTTTTCTCGCCTCCCCTCATCCCCGTGAGGCGTCCCACGCCATCAATCCCCCTCTCAAAGCATGGCGGGAGCCGGAGAGGTCCCTACCGAGCGCTATTCACTTTAGATGAATCCACGGCTGCCGAGGCGCAGTATCGAGTACGGCGGAAAGAGCTTGCTGAACAGCATACCCATCCAGAAACGAGGCATCGACTTCACGATTCAAGCGCCCCTGCAGGCAGGCCTCAACAAAACTCCGCATCATGCGCGCAAGACAGTGGGGCCGGCCATCAGAGGCCTCTTCCGGCAAGGGCACGACCTCCCAGGCCGGCTGTGTGGGACGCGACACCTTCAACACATCGACCGCACCGCGGCTCAATGACGCCTTCAGCGCGCCGCGCCGCCCGACCACCTTGATGTAGGATTTCTCGCCGGAGTCCGGTGTCGCACGACTCGCAAACAACTGCCCACGAACTCCATTCCTGCAGAGGAAAGACGCCGACGCGATATCATCCGTCTCGACCGGAGTGAGCCTTCCGGTACTGGGATCGGAACGTTCCCTCGGAACCAGAACGGTACTGCCGGTGACAGCCTCAATGGGCCCGAGCACAAACCCCACGATGTCGAACAGATGAGACCCGACGTCATAAAGCACGCCGCCACCCGCCACGGCTAACTGATCACGGAAACCGATCGTGGCATCCGTATTCATCCCATCCCACGAATCAAAGTGCACCGAGACGTAATACGGGTCTCCGATCTCCCCGTTCAACAATCGACGCTTCAGCTCTTGCACCCCATACAAATATCGATACGTAAATGCGACCTGGTGAATCTTCTGACTCCGCTCTGCGGCTCGAAGCATGCTCGCGGCTTCCGCTACGTTCATTCCCAGTGGTTTCTCGCAGAAGACATGCTTCCCGGCGGCAAACGCAGCCAGAGCCTGGCGAGCATGCAACACATTCGGCGTCGCAATGGTCACCGCATCAATGTCGGGGCGGGCACACAGGCCTTCATGGTCGAGGGAGGTTTCCGGCACACCGAGCCGTTGCGCCATGGCACGGGTACGAGACGCATCCCGCCCACATAGCACG